>NZ_JBAMDI010000250.1:0-5618 GCF_036961695.1 Pseudomonas sp. CGJS7
CCCGGCGCAACCGGCGTCTTTGCCCGGGCCCAATTCCAGCGTAGCCAGCAGCGCCGCCGGCGGGGCGATGGCGCCGAGCGCGAGCGCCGCCGCGCCGCGCAGTCCCAGCCGCTTGTAGTCCGGCCGCGCGTTGGGTTGCTTGAAGGTGCCGGTGACGATCAACGGCGCGCGCAGCGACAGCAGGCTGCGGTCCTTCGGCCGCGCGCGCACGACCATGTCGAGTTTTTCCTGGCGCAGATCGATCGTGCCCGTGCCGACCAGAACCGTATCGCTGGTATCGAAGGCCACCGACTGCGCGGTCATCACCCCGTCTTTGACCGCGAAATCGCCGAACCCGCAGCGGATCGGAATCTTGCGGTCGGAGGTCAGCTTGAACTTGATGATCTCGGCCAGATCGATGCCGGCGAATTCCATCAACAGATTGCTGATCTGGCCCTGGCCCATGCCGACCGCGACGCTGCCGTCGCTGCTGCCGAGCATTTGCGCGATGGAGTTGCCGCGGCCGCTGAGCGCGATGCGGCCGCCGAGTTTGCCGACCGCGTCCTGGCCGAGTTTGACGCCCGGCATCAGCTTGGCCAGGGTCAGCCGGCGCGCCTGAATGTCGGCGCGGGTACGGATGGTGGGGTTGCGCGCGTCCAGGGTGATGGTGGAACGGATGTCGCCGTCGGCGACGCCGAAGTTGAGCGGGTCGAGCTTGAGCAGGCCGTCTTCCAGCAGCAGATGCGCTTGCATGTCGTCCAGCGGCCAGCCCGGCGCGTTGATGCGCGCGGCCTTGAGCTTCACGTCGGCGTCCATCGCGCGCAGTTTGTCGAGCCGGTAGGGCGTGTCGGGCAGCAGCTTGGGCTTGGCGTCGACGCGCGCGTTCAACGCGGTCAGTTCGGGATTGCTGGTTTCGCCGCGGCCGGTTTGCGGAGGCGCGCCGATGAAGCCGGCGAGATCGTCGAAGTCCAGACGCTTGGACAGCAGATCCGCGCGCAGATACGGACGCGCGCCGCCGGTGTCGACGCTGGCGCTGCCGGACAGGTCGCTGTCGCCGACCTTGCCGGCGAAGTCGCGATAGTTCCAGCGCACGCCCTCGCGCTGCAGGCGTCCGTCCAGCGAGTACGGCGGCGTCGGCGCGATCGCCACGCCGATCAGCGGATACAGATCGGCCAGGTTCTTGCCCGCCAGCGCGAAGCGCAGATCGAAGTCGCGCAGATGGAAGGGATCGACCAGTTCGCCGCGCGCGTGCGCGCGGGTGGCGCCGGCCGCGGCGCGCAGGTTCAAACGATACGGGCGCTGGCTCTGGCTCAGTTCCAGCGGCGATTCGGCCCGGCCTTCAAGGGTGAAGGCGTTGTTCTTCCAGCGGCCGCCGCCTTCGACGTCGACCGGCGGCGCGGCGTCTTCGCGGCGCGGCTGGCGGCTGTTGATCGCCAGATCGATGTCGGTCTTGCCGGCCGCGTCGAGGAACCGCATGCGCCCGTCTTCGATCCAGATCTGGCGGAACTTCGGCAGTTCGCCGCCGCCGCCGTTGGCGAACACCCAGTTGCCGCCGTGCGCCGGATCGGTCTGCAGATTCACCCGCGGCTGGGTCAGGCGGATGTCGGGGATGCGCACTTCACCCTTGAGCAGCGGCCACAGTTCGATCGCCAGTTGCAGCCGTTGTGCGCTCGCCATCGTCGGCTGCTTGGCCCACGGGGCGTTGGCGAAGCTCAGCGCGTCGGCGCGGATCACCGGCACCCAGCCCAGATCGACGTCGAGGTTGCCGCCGATCTCCAGGCGCCGGCCGGTGCGCGCTTCGACCTGGCGCTCGATCGGGCCTTTGAACCAGTTCCAATCCCACAGCAGCACCAGCGCGACGATCGCGGCGATCAGCAGGCCGAGCGCGCTCAGCCAGGGATGCCGGCGCGGCCACAGCGCACGCTCATCCTGCGGGCGAGGCAAAGGCAGATCTGCCGATGGCGCGGAGGGGGTGTTCATCGCTCGATGGCCAAGGACGGCCGCGCCGGAATGCGGCGCGGTTCGGCCGAGGCCGAGGAAACCCTTTGCTGAGATTGGCTTCCACCCTCTCCACAAGCCGGTAAAGCGCCGGTGAATGCGCCGTGGACGCGGCGTGGAGCGTTCAGGCGGAGGGCAGCACGTCCGAGAGCGAAGGCACCACTTGCGACAGCACCGCGATGTAATGGCAGACGCTGCCGGCGACCACGAACAAATGCCAGATCGCGTGCGAGTACCGCAGCGACGGCCGGTGATAGAACACCGTGCCCAGGGTGTAGCAGATGCCGCCGGCGAGCAGCCAGCCCAGCGCCCAGGCGTCGAGCGCGTTGAGCAGCGGCTTGATCGCCACGATCACCAGCCAGCCCATCGCGATGTAGATGATCGTCGACAGCAGCTTGAAGCGGCCGGTGTAGAACAGCTTGAACACGATGCCGGCGAAGGCCAGGCCCCAGATCGCCGCGAACAGGCCCCAGCCCCACGGCCCGCGCAGGCCGATCAGGGTGAACGGCGTGTAGGTGCCGGCGATCAGCAGGTAGATCGCGCAGTGATCGAACACCTTCAGCCGGCCCTTGGCCACCGGGTGCTGGATCGCGTGATAGAGGGTGGAGGCCAGATACAGCAGCAACAGGCTGATGCCGAAGACGATCGCGCTGCCGAGCTGCCAGCCGTCTCCGTACAAGGCGGCCAGGGTGATCATCACCGCGCCGCCGGCCAGCGCTGCGGTGGCGCCCAGACCGTGGGTCAGGGCGTTGGCGATTTCTTCACGGATCGAGTGTTCGCCGTGAGCGGGGGCATGGGCGAGGGTCATGGCCCTTGCATCCTAACTCGGTCTGGGGCCGATGCTCGATGCGCAGGCGAAAAGCCAGCATCGGTTAAGACCGGATCGATGCCGATCCGCGACCCGGATCACGCGGCGGCGGCTGAACGGCGAGGCCTGGATGCGGCCGCGAGTCGGTCGTCCCGCGGCCGAGGCATCGGGGCGCACGTCGGTACGCCCCGATGCTTCTTGGGCGGCTAGGCCGCCCCGTAACTGGCCCCCGACGGCATGCCGACGACCAGCAGGATGATGCCGACCACGTAGATCGCCAACGGGATTTTGTTCTCGGCGAAATTAATGATCGCGAACACCACCGCGACGAACGGGATGATCAGCGAGCCCAGTCCCCACCAGATGCTCTTGCGGAACGCGTTGATCACGATCCACAGACCGCCGATCAAGCACAGCGCGACACCCAACCAATACATAACTCCCCCTCGCTTGGACGCCGGGTCCTCCGGCGTTGTCGATGCTAGTCGATGGTGCCGCGCAGCATGGGGGGCGGGGTTGGGGATGCGTCGGTGAAACGGTTTTGTCCGGGGCGAGGAAGAGCAAAGTCAAA
Source organism: Pseudomonas sp. CGJS7 (assembly GCF_036961695.1). NCBI lineage: Bacteria > Pseudomonadati > Pseudomonadota > Gammaproteobacteria > Pseudomonadales > Pseudomonadaceae > Pseudomonas > Pseudomonas sp. CGJS7. The sequence goes on from NZ_JBAMDI010000250.1 coordinate 3,357, forward strand.
ATGGATTCCGGCTTTCGCCGGAATGACGGTATTGGGGGCTGGCGGTATTGGGAGGCTGGCGGTACTGAGAGGAACTGGCGGCCGCGGGGCGCGGCGGGATCATTCCAGCGCGTTGAGCCGGCGGATCCGCCGTAGCCGGCGCAGGATCTTGTGCGGTTTGGCGAAGCGGTATTCCTCCACCTCCACCAGCAGGCCGCAGTCTTCGCCGAAGGCCTCGCGCATCGCATACAGGCGGCCGTTGCCTTCGAAGGCCAGCCAGCGCTCGCCTTCGCGCACGACCTTGATCTGCGAAACCGAAGGGATGATGTCGTTGAGCGCGGCCAGATCGAGCCGGCCGTGGGCGAGCAGTTCTTCGCGCCGGGCGATCAGCGCCTGGGCGCGGGCGCGGGTGGCCTGCAGCGCCGATTCGCGGTCGATGCGGTGGATCGGGTGCAGTGCATGCAGCGGCGCCATCGCCTGGGCCTTGTCGCTGCGCAGGCGGTGGATGTCCATCACCACCTTGCCCATGTAGGCGTCCTTGTAATCGAGCGCGGCGACTTCGCTGCGCTTGCTCAGCAAGTACGTCCACCAACGGGACAGCCATCCGTGGCCCGGTGGCGACATCAGTCGATCGCCACCGCGTGCGCGTGTTCGCGCGTGGCCAGGAACTCCACGCCCGGCGCGCGTTCTTGCGCCAGTTGCAGATTGACCCGGGTCGGGGCCAGATAGACCAGCTGCCCGGCCGCGTCCAGCGACAGATTGAGCGCGTTCTTGTCGCGGAACTCTTCCAGCTTCTTCGCATCCGCGCAGCGGATCCAGCGCGCGGTGGCGACGCTGACCTGCTCGAAGCTGGCGTCCACGCCGTACTCGTCCTTCAACCGGTAAGCGACCACGTCGAACTGCAGCACGCCGACCGCGCCGAGGATCAGGTCGTTGCTCATCAGCGGGCGGAAGAACTGGGTCGCGCCTTCTTCCGACAGCTGCGCCAGGCCCTTCTGCAATTGCTTGAGCTTGAGCGGGTCGCGCAAACGCGCGCGCCGGAACAGTTCCGGAGCGAAGTTGGGAATGCCGGTGAACGACAGGTTCTCGCCTTCGCTGAAGCTGTCGCCGATGGAGATGGTGCCGTGGTTATGGATGCCGATGACATCGCCCGGGAACGCGCTTTCGGCGATTTCGCGGTCCGAAGCCATGAAGGTCAGCGCGTTGGCGAGTTTGACTTCCTTGCCGGTGCGCGCGTGGAAGGCCTTCATGCCGGCGCTGAACTTGCCCGAGCAGATGCGCATGAACGCGACCCGGTCGCGGTGTTGCGGATCCATGTTGGCCTGGATCTTGAACACGAAGCCGGTGAGCTTCTCTTCGACCGGCTGGACCTCGCGCGCGGTGGATTCGCGCGGCTTGGGCGAGGGCGCGTGTTCGACGAAGAAATCCAGCAACAGCTGCACGCCGAAGTTGTTCACCGCCGAGCCGAAGAACACCGGGGTCTGTTCGCCGGACAGGTATTTGTCCTTGTCGAACGGATGCGAGGCGCCTTCGACCAGTTCCAGCTCTTCGCGCAGCTCGGCCAGCATGTTCTCGCCGATGCGCGCGGCCAGCGCCGGATCGTCGATCGAGGCGAAGATGGTCGAGTCCTGGCGGGTGAAGTTGCGGCCCTGTTCGTACAGATGCACTTCGCCGCTGATCAGATGGACCACGCCCTTCAGGCGCTGGCCCATGCCGATCGGCCAGGTGATCGGCGCGCACTGGATGCCGAGCACGCTTTCGACTTCGTCGAGCAGATCGATCGGGCTCTTGCCTTCGCGGTCGAGCTTGTTGATGAAGGTCATGATCGGCGTGTCGCGCAGCCGGCAGACTTCCATCAGTTTGATCGTGCGTTCTTCCACGCCCTTGGCCACGTCGATGACCATCAGCGCCGAGTCGACCGCGGTGAGCACGCGGTAGGTGTCCTCGCCGAAGTCGGCGTGGCCGGGGGTGTCGAGCAGGTTGACGATGCGGCCCTCATAGGGGAACTGCATCACCGAGGACGTCACCGAGATGCCGCGCTCCTTTTCCAGCGCCATCCAATCCGAGGTGGCGTGGCGCGCGGCCTTGCGGCCCTTGACCGAGCCGGCCATCTGGATCGCGCCGCCGAACAGCAGCAGCTTTTCGGTCAGCGTGGTTTTGCCGGCGTCGGGATGCGAAATGATCGCGAAGGTGCGGCGGCGGAGGGCTTGTTGGGCGACTTCGGACATGGGAACGGCGCGCCCCGGGGCGCGTCGGCAGGTAACGGGGAGGCGGGGAGTATAC
>NZ_JBAMDI010000251.1:0-5316 GCF_036961695.1 Pseudomonas sp. CGJS7
CGCCGCCGCTCCGGCCAAGCCCGCGCCGGCCGCCCCCACCAAGACAGGAGCCGCGTCGTGAGCAAGAAGGCTTCGATGAAGAACTTGGACTTCAACAACATCGGCGGTTGGCCGCGGCAAGCGCAGATCGTCTTCTGCGCCGTGGTCGCGGTGGTGATCATCGGCCTGGCCTGGTGGCTGTTCGTCAGCGACAAGCGCACCGAACTGGAAGGCTTGGAGCAGCAGGAAACCGATCTGCGCGCGACTTTCGAGACCAAGCAGGGCCGCGCCGCCAATCTGGAGCCGCTCAAGCAGCAGCTGACCCAGATGGAGCAGCAACTGCAGCAGATGTTGCGCCAGTTGCCCAGCAAGACCGAAATGCCCGACCTGATCGTCGACATTTCCCAGACCGCGCTCGCCACCGGCATTTCCAACGAGCTGTTCCAGCCCGGCGCCGAGGTTCCCAAGGAGTTCTACGCCGAGAAGCCGATCGCGCTGCGCATGGTGGGCACCTACCACCAGTTCGGCGCCTTCGTCAGCGGCGTGGCCTCGCTGCCGCGCGTGGTCATCATGACCATGCACGACATCTCGCTGAAGCCCAAGGGCAACAACAGCAAGGACGCGCTCGGCGGGATCACCCCGAACAGTCCTCTGGAGTTGGCCGGTACGGTCAAGACTTACCGCTATCTGGATGAAGAAGAGATGGCCGCGCAGAACAAACCGGCCGACGGTACCGCCGGCGCCGCCGCGGGCGAGAAGAAGGAGGGCACCTGACATGCGCAGTTCCTTCGCATTGCGCCGCTCTACGCTCGCCGCCGCCTGTGCGGTCGGTCTGGTCGTATCGGCCACCGGTTGCTTCCGCAGCATCAGCAGCACGCCCGGCGATGCGCCCAATCTCGAGAAGTGGGTCGCCGAGATCAAGGCCAAGCCGGCGCCGCCGCTGGACCCGTTGCCGGTCATGCAACAGTTCGAAACTTTCGAATATGCCGCGCAGGAACTGCGCGACCCGTTCAGCACCGCCTTCACCGATGAGGACACCGGTTCGGGTCCGCGTCCGGAGAAGGAACGACGCAAGCAGCCGCTGGAACAGTTCCCGCTCGATGGTCTCGACATGGTCGGTACCCTCGGACGCGGCAGCGGTATCGTGGCGCTGGTCATGGCGCCCGACAAAGTGACTTATCGGGTTCGGCCCGGTGCGTACATGGGGCAGAACGACGGTCGCGTGACCGGCGTGACTGAGGAACGCATCGACTTGGTCGAACTGGTGCCGGATGGCGCAGGCGGTTGGCTGGAACGTCCGGCTTCCGTGGCGCTAGAAGATCAATGATTAGGGGATAGCATGATGATCGTATTCAACGCCAAACACATGCCGTCGGACCGACGCCCCATGGCATCCGGCACCCGCATGGCCGGACCTCGCTTCGCCGGGCTGGTAGTCGGCTTGCTGGCCGGCATCAGCGCCGTGCACGCGGCGCCGCAGACGGCCCCGGCGGCACCCGCCGTCCAGCCGCCGGCGACGCTGGCCACCGCTCCGGCGGTCGCGCCGACGCCGAGCAACGATCCGTCCAAGCAGCTGCCGGGCACCATCTCGGTCGCCAACATCGACTTCAAGCGCGGCGACGGCGGCTCCGGCAAGCTGATCGTGCGCTTCAGCGGCGACGGCGCGATGCCGGACATGCGCAGCCAAGGCTCGCAAGTGATGATCGACGTCGGCAACGCGCAGTTGCCGGCCTCGTTGCAGCGTCCGCTCAACGTCGCCGACTTCGCCACGCCGGTGCAGCGCATCGACGCGCGCACCAGCGGCACCGGCGCGCAACTGGTGCTCAACGCCAGCGGCGCCTTCGACACCATGGCCTACCAGACCGGCCGCGATTACATCGTCGAAGTCGTGCCGCGCACGGCCCAGGCGGGCAACCGCGCGGTCGGCGCGCCGGCCAGCAACGCCGCCAAGCCGGCCGGTTCGGCGCCGAACTCGGGCACGATCAGCAGCCCGACCGCGCCCGGCCGCGCCTACGGCGGCCGTCCGGTGACGTTCAACTTCCAGGACGTGCCGGTGCGCACGGTGCTGCAGTTGGTCGCCGAAGAGTCCAACCTCAACATCGTCGCCGCCGACACCGTCCAGGGCAATGTGACCTTGCGTCTGGTCAACGTGCCGTGGGATCAGGCGTTGGACCTGGTGCTGCAGGCCAAGGGCCTGGACAAGCGCCGCAACGGCAACGTGGTCTGGGTCGCGCCGCAGGCCGAAGTCGCCAAGTACGAGCAGGATCGCGAAGACGCACGCATTGCGCTCGACAACCGCGTCGACCTGACCACCGAGTACGTGCAGGTCAACTACCACAACGCCGCGCAGATCTATAAGGCGCTGACCGAGGCCAAGGGCATCGGCGGCAGCTCGGGCGGCGGCAACGAGTCATCGAACGAAAACGGCTTCCTCTCGCCGCGCGGCCGTCTGGTCGCCGATGAGCGCACCAACACCCTGATGATCAGCGACATTCCGAAGAAAGTCGCGCAGATGAAGGAGCTGATCCGGGTCATCGACCGTCCGGTCGACCAGGTCCTGATCGAAGCCCGCATCGTCATCGCCACCGAAAGCTTCGCCCGCGATCTGGGTGCGCGTTTCGGCGTCTCCGGCGCGAAGGGAGATGTAATCACCAGCGGAACGTTGGAGAGCATCAACAACTTCCGCAACACCGCTGCCCAGAATGGCTTGATCGAGAAAAAGGCTGCGGATCTGACTGAGCAAGGCAACCAAGCTCAGGCCCGTGGCGACGCCGCCGGCGCTACTGCGTTGTTCCAGCAGGCTCGTTCGTTGTTGCAGACCGTCACCAACCCGGCCTTCCTGTTCCCCGCCAGCCTCAACAGCAACGTCGGCGTGCTCAACCCGGCCGGCGCGCTCGCGTTCACCATCCTCGGCAAGTGGGTCAACCTGGACATGGAGTTCAGCGCGATGCAGACCGAGGGCCGCGGCGAAGTGGTCTCCAATCCGCGCGTGGTCACCAGCAATCAGCGCGAAGCGGTCATCAGCCAGGGCCAGGAAGTCGGTTACGTGACCATCTCGCCGCAGCAGGGCGGCAACAGCATTCCGATCCCGAACGTGCAGTTCAAGGACGTGCTGATGGAGATGAAGGTCAACCCGACCATCACCAACGACGGCCGCGTGTTCCTGAATCTGAACGTCAAGAAGGACGAAATCGAAGGTTTCGTCGATACCTCGATCGGTCAGGTGCCGCAGATCAACAAGCGCAACATCAACACCGCGGTGTTGGTCGAGGACGGCCAGACGGTCGTGATCGGCGGCGTGTACGAGTTCAAGGACCGCACCGATCTGTCCAAGGTGCCGTTCCTGGCCGACATCCCGTTCCTCGGCAACCTGTTCAAGAAGAAGAGCCGCAGCAAGAACAAGGCCGAGCTGCTGATCTTCGTGACGCCGAAGGTGATGAAGGTGAGCCAGCGCTGATCGGCGCTGGTTTCGGCGAAGAGGGCCTGCGGGCCCTCTTTGCGTTTTCAGGAGAGTCGCTTGCGCATCGGACGCGTATCCCGGGTCGGCCAGCAACGGCCGCCCGCCAGGTTTCCTATCCGCCCCGCCGCACGCCGCGGCCGGCGGTTGCCCGCAGCCGTTCAGGTTGCGACGGCCACTTCGCCCTCGCGCCACTACCTTCGGCACTGCCTCAGCGGGCCGGCATGGCGCGCAATGAGGGCGTCGCCTGCGCGCCGCAGCCCTCGCCCGGGGTGCCCGCTGCGCGCTCGCGACCCCTGTGTTGAACCTGGACCGCCGACTTCGGTCAAAATCGACCCCGTACTTCGCTCCGCCTCGCCCCGCTCGCCACTGGATACCGGATGGACCGCGCTCCCGAACTCGCCCCGCAAACCCGCCTCGCCGATGCCGATATCGCCCGCCTGCACGATGCGTTCAAACGCTTGCGCGACGCGCTTTCGCTGGAGATCGTCGGCCAATCCGAGCTGATCGAACGCCTGCTCATCGCCTTGCTCGCCGACGGCCACTTGCTGGTCGAAGGCGCTCCCGGCCTGGCCAAGACCAGCGCGGTGCGCGCCCTGGCCGCGCGCCTGGAAGCCGAATTCGCCCGCGTCCAGTTCACCCCCGATCTGCTCCCCGCCGATCTGACCGGCACCGAAGTGTGGCGGCCGCAAGAGGGGCGCTTCGAGTTTCAGGCCGGACCGATCTTCCATCCGATCCTGCTGGCCGACGAAATCAACCGCGCCCCGGCCAAGGTCCAGTCGGCCTTGCTGGAGGCGATGGGCGAGCGTCAGGTCACCGTGGGCCGGGCGACCTACGCCTTGCCGCCGTTGTTCCTGGTGATGGCCACCCAGAATCCGATCGAGCAGGAAGGCACCTTCCCGCTGCCCGAGGCGCAACTCGACCGGTTCCTGATGCATGTGCGCATCGGCTATCCGGAAGCGGCGGCGGAAACCGAGATTCTGCGTTTGGCGCGCGAACGCGCGCGGCAGACGCTCAAGCCGGTGGCCGAGCCGATTACCCGGATGCCGCTGGCCGATGTTTACGCCGCGCGCAACGCGGTGCTGGATCTGCACGTTGCGCCGGCGGTGGAGCGTTATCTGGTCGAGATCGTGCTGGCCTCGCGCGACGCCGCCCGCTACGACGCCGGCTTGGCCCGGCGCATCGCCTGGGGCGCCAGCCCGCGCGGCTCGATCGCGCTGGAACGTTGCGCGCGCGCCCATGCCTGGTTGGCCGGCCGCGATTTCGTCACCCCCGACGACGTCCGCGCGATCGCCCCGGACGTGCTGCGCCATCGCATCCTGCCCAGCTACGAAGCCACCGCCGAAGGTTGGGACGGCGAGCGTCTGCTCGGCGAACTGCTCAAGAAAGTGCCGTTGCCTTGATCGTCCTGGAATCGAGAATGGGAAGTCGGGAGTCGTACGGCGCGCTCGATGCGATGAGCGCGCGCGAGCCGGAGGGCGCTTTTGAGTGCCCGAGCCGACATTCTTCATTTGCGTTCCCAACTCGCGTCATGAGGGTCGCCGCATGAGCGACGGCATCGTTCCGAGCTTGGCCGAACTGGTCGCGCTGCGCGCCGCGGTGAGCGGCCGGCGCAGCGCGCGCCACGGCCGCCACGGGGTCAGCGGGCAAGCGCTGTCGCCGCTGCGCGGACGCGGCATGGAGTACGCCGAATCGCGCGAATACTCGCACGGCGACGATGCGCGCCATATCGATTGGCGGCTGACCGCGCGCACCGGACGGGCCCACACCAAATTGTTCCAGGCCGAGCGCGAACGCCTCAGCCTGATCGTCGCCGACACCGCGCCGTCGCTGTATTTCGGCACCCGCGTGCGCTTCAAGTCGGTGCAGGCCGCGCGCGC
>NZ_JBAMDI010000252.1:0-4972 GCF_036961695.1 Pseudomonas sp. CGJS7
TGATCCGTCGATCTTGCAGTCAAGCACGCTTATGCCTTTGCACACAGTGCGCGATGTCCGACCGCGCTGAGCGTACCTTCGTGCTCCTCCGTTACACTTTGGGAGGAGACCGCCCCAGTCAAACTACCCACCATACACGGTCCCCGACCCGGATTACGGGCCTAGGTTAGAACGTCAAGCACGACAGGGTGGTATTTCAAGGATGGCTCCACCACAGCTAGCGCCATGGTTTCATAGCCTCCCACCTATCCTACACAGACGAACTCAACGTTCAGTGTAAAGCTATAGTAAAGGTTCACGGGGTCTTTCCGTCTTGCCGCGGGAACGCTGCATCTTCACAGCGATTTCAATTTCACTGAGTCTCGGGTGGAGACAGCGCCGCTGTCGTTACGCCATTCGTGCAGGTCGGAACTTACCCGACAAGGAATTTCGCTACCTTAGGACCGTTATAGTTACGGCCGCCGTTTACTGGGGCTTCGATCAAGAGCTTCGCCTTGCGGCTGACCCCATCAATTAACCTTCCAGCACCGGGCAGGCGTCACACCCTATACGTCCACTTTCGTGTTTGCAGAGTGCTGTGTTTTTGATAAACAGTCGCAGCGGCCTGGTCACTGCGGCCCCCCTCAGCTATTAACCATGGAGGGCGCACCTTCTCCCGAAGTTACGGTGCTATTTTGCCTAGTTCCTTCACCCGAGTTCTCTCAAGCGCCTTAGAATTCTCATCCTGCCCACCTGTGTCGGTTTACGGTACGGTCTGCGTAAGCTGAAGCTTAGGAGCTTTTCCTGGAAGCGTGATATCAGCAGCCTAGCCCTAATGGGCCGGTCCTTAGTCTCAACGTTGCGCCCCCGGATTTGCCTAAGGGCACCGCCTCAACTCTCTCACCAGGACAACCAACGCCTGGCCTGCTTAACCTTCTCCGTCCCTCCATCGCACTTACGCGAGGTGCAGGAATATTAACCTGCTTCCCATCGACTACGCATTTCTGCCTCGCCTTAGGGGCCGACTCACCCTGCGTCGATTAACGTTGCGCAAGGAAACCTTGGGCTTTCGGCGTGCGGGCTTTTCACCCGCATTATCGTTACTCATGTCAGCATTCGCACTTCCGATACCTCCAGCAGACTTCTCAATCCACCTTCATCGGCTTACGGAACGCTCCTCTACCGCGCATACAAAGTATGCACCCCAAGCTTCGGTTTATCGCTTAGCCCCGTTAAATCTTCCGCGCAGACCGACTCGACCAGTGAGCTATTACGCTTTCTTTAAAGGGTGGCTGCTTCTAAGCCAACCTCCTGGCTGTCTGTGCCTTTCCACATCGTTCACCACTTAGCGATAAATTTGGGACCTTAGCTGTGGGTCTGGGTTGTTTCCCTTTTCACGACGGACGTTAGCACCCGCCGTGTGTCTCCCGGATAGTACGTACTGGTATTCGGAGTTTGCCATGGTTTGGTAAGTCGCAATGACCCCCTAGCCATAACAGTGCTCTACCCCCAGCAGTATTCGTCCGAGGCGCTACCTAAATAGCTTTCGAGGAGAACCAGCTATCTCCGGGTTCGATTAGCTTTTCACTCCTAATCACACCTCATCCCCGTCTTTTGCAACAGACGTGGGTTCGGGCCTCCAGTTGATGTTACTCAACCTTCACCCTGGGCATGACTAGATCACCCGGTTTCGGGTCTACTGCCCGCGACTATGCGCCCTTATCAGACTCGGTTTCCCTTCGCCTCCCCTATACGGTTAAGCTTGCCACGAACAGTAAGTCGCTGACCCATTATACAAAAGGTACGCGGTCACTCTTGCGAGCTCCCACTGCTTGTACGCACACGGTTTCAGGTTCTATTTCACTCCCTTCACCAGGGTTCTTTTCGCCTTTCCCTCACGGTACTGGTTCACTATCGGTCGGTCAGGAGTATTTAGCCTTGGAGGATGGTCCCCCCATGTTCAGACAGGGTTTCTCGTGCCCCGCCCTACTCGATTTCATCGCATCAGCCCCTTCGCATACAGGGCTGTCACCTTCTATGGCCGAGCTTTCCAACTCGTTTTGCTGAAGCTGATGCAACTTAAGGGCTAGTCCCCGTTCGCTCGTCACTACTTAGGGAATCTCGGTTGATTTCTTTTCCTCCGGGTACTTAGATATTTCAGTTCTCCGGGTTCGCTTCCAGCAGCTATGTATTCACTGCAGGATACCTATTGCTAGGTGGGTTTCCCCATTCGGACATCGCGGGATCAATGCTTATTGCCAGCTCCCCCGCGCTTTTCGCAGGCTGTCACGTCCTTCATCGCCTCTGACCGCCAAGGCATCCACCGTGTGCGCTTATTCGCTTGACCATATAACCCCAAGTTGCCTCGGTGCTACAGGGTTCGGGGGTACAAAGCCCGAACTCGAATATAACGACTCAATTAATAAAGTGTCTTTCGACACTCGCCTTAGCCTCTACGACACGTCATGGACATTCCGTCTCAAAACGCTCGCTACATTCCAGTTTTCAAAGAACACTTCAAAGGCTTCAGCGCCTTTGCAGTTTCAAATCTTTAGTGTGCGCAATCAGAATTTGTCGTTCGCTCTAGCTTTCGCCAGGGTGGTGGGTCTGGGAGGACTCGAACCACCGGCCTCACCCTTATCAGGGGTGCGCTCTAACCACCTGAGCTACAGACCCAATGTTGCTACTGGCCAAGTGGTGGAGCTTGTCGGGATCGAACCGACGACCCCCTGCTTGCAAAGCAGGTGCTCTCCCAGCTGAGCTAAAGCCCCATCGAAACGGGACGACTCCGCAATCGCCCTGTGGCGATCGGGAACTCTGAATGCAGGTGTCTTGTGCGGACGTCCGACGAGCAATTGGCTGTCTTTAGTCTCTAAAGGAGGTGATCCAGCCGCACCTTCCGATACGGCTACCTTGTTACGACTTCACCCCAGTCATCGGCCACACCGTGGCAAGCGCCCTCCCGAAGGTTAAGCTACCTGCTTCTGGTGCAACAAACTCCCATGGTGTGACGGGCGGTGTGTACAAGGCCCGGGAACGTATTCACCGCAGCAATGCTGATCTGCGATTACTAGCGATTCCGACTTCACGGAGTCGAGTTGCAGACTCCGATCCGGACTGAGATAGGGTTTCTGGGATTGGCTTGCCCTCGCGGGTTTGCAGCCCTCTGTCCCTACCATTGTAGTACGTGTGTAGCCCTGGCCGTAAGGGCCATGATGACTTGACGTCATCCCCACCTTCCTCCGGTTTGTCACCGGCGGTCTCCTTAGAGTTCCCACCATTACGTGCTGGCAACTAAGGACAAGGGTTGCGCTCGTTGCGGGACTTAACCCAACATCTCACGACACGAGCTGACGACAGCCATGCAGCACCTGTCTCACGGTTCCCGAAGGCACCAATCCATCTCTGGAAAGTTCCGTGGATGTCAAGGCCAGGTAAGGTTCTGCGCGTTGCATCGAATTAAACCACATACTCCACCGCTTGTGCGGGCCCCCGTCAATTCCTTTGAGTTTCAGTCTTGCGACCGTACTTCCCAGGCGGCGAACTTAACGCGTTAGCTTCGATACTGAGAGCCAAGTTGCTCCCAACATCCAGTTCGCATCGTTTAGGGCGTGGACTACCAGGGTATCTAATCCTGTTTGCTCCCCACGCTTTCGTGCCTCAGTGTCAGTGCTGGTCCAGGGTGTCGCCTTCGCCACAGATGTTCCTCCCGATATCTACGCATTTCACTGCTACACCGGGAATTCCACACCCCTCTACCGCACTCTAGTAAGCCAGTTTCCAATGCCATTCCCAGGTTGAGCCCAGGGCTTTCACATCAGACTTAACAAACCACCTACGCACGCTTTACGCCCAGTAATTCCGAGTAACGCTTGCACCCTTCGTATTACCGCGGCTGCTGGCACGAAGTTAGCCGGTGCTTATTCTTCCGGTACCGTCATGACTCAAGGTTATTAACCCTAAGCTTTTCTTTCCGGACAAAAGTGCTTTACAACCCGAAGGCCTTCTTCACACACGCGGCATGGCTGGATCAGGCTTGCGCCCATTGTCCAATATTCCCCACTGCTGCCTCCCGTAGGAGTCTGGACCGTGTCTCAGTTCCAGTGTGGCTGATCATCCTCTCAGACCAGCTACGGATCGTCGCCTTGGTGGGCCTTTACCCCGCCAACTAGCTAATCCGACGTCGGCTCATCTATCTGCGTGAGGCCTTGCGGTCCCCCACTTTCACCCGTAGGTCGTATGCGGTATTAGCGTAAGTTTCCCTACGTTATCCCCCACAAATAGGCAGATTCCGACGTATTCCTCACCCGTCCGCCACTCGCCACCCAAGGAGCAAGCTCCTCTGTGCTGCCGTTCGACTTGCATGTGTTAGGCCTGCCGCCAGCGTTCACTCTGAGCCAGGATCAAACTCTTCACTTAAATTTTTCGAACCGAAGTTCAAAGCTTTGAGTGCAGACATTCGTTCCAGGCCAATTACTCAATTGCATTTGCATGCTTTAAAGCTTTTGACTCTGTTGCGATCGTCTGCAAGATGGACAACTATCCACCCGTCAGACGCCCGCACAAGTCACCTGCGCACACTGTCAAAGATCGTGGGGAGTCGGCCTCAGCGCCTGTCCCGTTGCTCGTCACCGAAGTGCCCGAGCGAGCCGCACACTATACAGCAGTTTTCGTGAACGTCAACACCTGTTCGCGAACTTCTTGCTGCTTCCCGTTTCGCCGTCCGACTTCGTTTTCCGAAGCGTCCGTCTCACCGGGCCGCGCATCTTACAGCATCGTTTCGAACCGTCAACCACCTGTCGAAACCGCCGTCTTCCGCGCTCCAATCAACCGTGCAAACCGTCGATCGGGCCGCGCATCCTACAGCATGTTTCCGACTCGTCAACCACCCGTTCGAAACCGCCGTTTTCTGCGCCCCGTCAACCACTTATCCGGTCAGCGGGCCGCGCATCTTACAGCATCGTTTTCATCCGTCAACACTGGTGAAAACCGC
>NZ_JBAMDI010000253.1:0-4824 GCF_036961695.1 Pseudomonas sp. CGJS7
CCTTGCGCGTGCTCGATGCGATGGTGCGCTGGTACACCCAGCCGCCGGCCGAGGACGCGGGGCTGGAGGTCGCGCTGGATCACGCCGCGCGTCTGCTGCGCCCCGGTTCGCGGCTGGTGGTGCTGGCCGATCCGGCCAGCGTCGCGGCGCTGCCGCAGCGGCGTTGGGCGGTGCTGGCGCAACACCATGAAGTGATCGTGCTGCTGCTGACCGACCCGATCGAAATCCAGCCGCCGCGCGGGCCGTTGCCGTTCAGTCGCGACGGCGAGCGGGTCGAGTTGGATCTGGGCGTGGACGCGCAGCGCCAGCGCTGGCACGACAGTTTCGTCGCGCCGGTGCAAGTGGCCTTGGAAAAACTGCCGGTGCGCGGCGTGCGCGTGCAGGCCTTGTCGACCCAGGACGCCAGCGAATCCTGGCTGCCGCTGCTGGGCCGCTCGCGGCCGCTGGTGGCGTGATGGCCGCGCCGTTGATTCTGCGCGATGTGCATTTGCCCGGCGCGCCGTCGTGGTGGCCGCTGGCGCCGGGTTGGTGGATGGTGATCGCCGCGGTCGCGTTGCTTGGCTTGGCCGGGTATCTCTGGCATCGCCGTCGTTCGCGCAGACGGCGCGAAATGGCGGAAATCTTCTATCGCGCGCTGGACGCGGCGCCGACCCCGGCCGCGCAAGTCGCGGCGATGTCGGAACTGCTGCGCCGCGCCGCGCGTCGTCGCGACCGCGGCGCCGATCGCCTGCAGGGCGATCAATGGCTGGAATTTCTCGATCGCGGCAGCAAGCGCCAGGATTTCGCTCAAGGCAGCGGCCGGCTGTTGCTCGATGGCGGTTACCGTCGCGAGGTCGATCCGGCGCAAGTGGCGCAGCTGCGCGAAATCGCCCGGCGCCGGTTCATGCAATGGATGGGCGCGAACTGATGGCGGATTGGTCGTCGATGTTGAGCGAATCCTTCGCCTGGCCCTGGCTGTTGGCGGCGCTGCCGTTGCCGTTGTTGGTGCGCTGGCTGTTGCCGGCCGCGCGCGACGGCTCGGCGGCGTTGAAAGTGCCGTTCGGCGCGCGCCTGGACGCGGTCGCCGCGGCCGGCGGGCGCAGCTTGCGCGGCGGCGGCGCGGGCACTTTGGCGTGGATCGCCTGGGCGCTGCTGTGCATCGCCGCGGCGCGGCCGCAGCAACTGGGCGAGGCGATCCGTCCGCCGCAGGTGGGCCGCGGCATGATGCTGGCGCTGGATCTGTCGGGCAGCATGAGCGAGGTCGACATGACCCTGGGCCGGCAATCGGTGGACCGGTTGACCGCGGCCAAGGCCGTGCTCGCCGACTTCCTCGATCGCCGCGCCGGCGACCGCGTGGGACTGGTGGTGTTCGGCAATCGCGCGTATGTGCTGGCGCCGCTGACGCTGGACCGCGACACCGTGCGCGATCAATTGCAGGACAGCCTGGTCGGACTGGCCGGGCAGGAAACCGCGATCGGCGAAGCCATCGGTCTGGCCGTGCGCCGTCTGCGCGATCAACCCAGCGACGAACGGGTGCTGATCCTGCTCACCGACGGCGTCAACACGCCCGGCACCCCCGATCCCAACCGCGCCGCCGAAATCGCCCGCGACGAAGGCGTGCGCATCCACACTATCGCCTTCGGCGGCGACGGCACGATGTCGTTGTTCGGGATCAAAGTCCCCACGCCCGGCGGCGGCGCCGAAGTCGATGAGCGCGCGTTGCAGCGCATCGCTCAGCTCACCGGCGGGCGCTTCTTCCGCGCGCGCGACACCTCGCAGTTGGTCGGCATCTATGCCGAGATCAATCGCCTGGAACCGGTAACGCGTCCGGGCAAATCGGTGCGGCCGCGGATCGAACGCTATGCCTGGCCGCTGGCCGGCGCGTTCGCGCTGGCCTTGCTGGCGTATTTGTGGCCGCGCCGGAGGAAAGCATGAGCGCGGGCCTGTTCGAGAATCTGGCGCCGCTGGCGTGGCTGCGCCCGCAGTGGTTGTGGGCGCTGCTGGCGTTGCCGGCGCTGGCCTGGTTGTGGGCGCGTCGCGGCCGGCTCAGCAATGTCTGGCGCGGCCGGGTCGATGCGCACCTGTTGCCGCACTTGCTCGAGTCGCAGATGGATCGGCGTTCGCGTGTCGCCGCGGTGGCGGCGGCGCTGGCGTATCTGATCGCGGTGCTGGCGCTGGCCGGGCCGAGTTGGTCGCGCAGCGAGCAGCCGCTGTGGCAAGGCAGCATGCCGTTGGTGATCGCGCTGGATCTGTCCAGCCGCACCCTCGCCGCCGATCTGCCGCCCAGCCGCCTGGCTCAGGCCAAGGCCAAATTGAGCTCGCTGCTGTCGTTGCGCAGCGGCGGCCAGATCGCCTTGGTGGTGTACGCCGACGACGCTTACACCGTCGCGCCGTTGACCGACGATCCGCGCAATCTGCGGGTGTTCCTGGATGCGCTGGCGCCCGACATCATGCCCGGCGATGGCCAGCGCGCCGATCGCGCGATCCAATGGTCGGCGCGGTTGCTGCGCCAGGCCGGTTTCGCCCGCGGACAGATTCTGTTGATCACCGATCGCGCCGATCCGCGCGAGCACCGCGCCGCCAGCGTCGCCGCCGCCAGCGGTTACCGGGTCTCGGTGTTGGGGCTGGGGAACAACGCCGGCGCGCCGTTCCAACGGCCCGACGGGCGCATCGTGATGGCGCGCCTGGACACCGAGTCGTTGCGCGAGTTGGCGGCCAAGGGCAAGGGCGACTACCGCCCGATCACCCGCGACGACAGCGACCTGCGCGCGCTCGGCGTGCTCGCGCCGAGCAACGCCGACATCGGCGCCAAGCAGGGCGAGAAGAGTCTGGCGCGCGACGACGACGGCTACTGGTTGTTGCCGCTGCTGATGCTGCTGGCGTTGTTCGGTTTCCGCCGCCGCAACGGCGCCGCCGCGGCGTTGTTGCTGTGCTTGTGGTTGCCGATGGCGCCCGGTCAGGCCCAGTCGCTGTGGCAGCGCGCCGATCAGGCCGGGCACGAACGCATCGAGCAAGGCAATCGCGCCTATCGCGAAGGCCGTTTCGAACAGGCCGCCGGTTTGTACAAGCGCGCCGACGGCGCCGATGCGCAGTACAACCTCGGCAATGCGCTGGCGCGACAGGGGCAATACCCTGAAGCGATCCAGGCCTACGACCGCGCGCTCAAGCAGCAGCCCGGCATGGCCGATGCGATCGCCAACAAGCGCGCGGTCGAAGAAGCGATGAAGCGCAAGCCGCCGCCGAAGGGCGAGGGTCAGGACGGCAAGCAGCCCAAACCCAACGGCGATCCGTCGCAGGACAACAAGCCGTCCGACGGCTCCCAGTCGCCCTCGGGCTCCGGCAAAAACGATCCCAACAAGCCCAACCCGAACCAACCCGATCCGAACAAACCGCCGCAGTCGCCCGCCGATTCGCAGTCCGGCCAGCCGCCGCCGACCGATCCGGAAGCGCAGCGCAAGGCCGATGCCGCGCAGCGCGAGCAGATGCAGCGCGAACTGGAGCGGCAAGCCAAGGACGACAAGGCCGGCCCCAAGGGCGAGCGCGAACCCACGCCGACCCCGGCCCAGCGCGAGCGCAAGCTGGCCAACGATGCCTGGCTCAAGCGCGTGCCCGACGATCCGGGCGCGTTGCTGCGCGAAAAATTCAAGATTGAATACGCCCGGCGTCAGATGCAGGCGTTGAGAGGAGATTGAGGCCGATGCCGCGTTACTTGCTCAAACTCGTCCTGTGCCTGCTGCTGGCCGGTTTCAGCGCCAGCGCGTTCGCGCAGGTGCGCGCCTGGCTCGACCGCGACAGCATCCGCGCCGACGAGACGGTCACCTTGCGCCTGGAGACCAGCGAGATGCTCGGCGATCTGCCCGACTATGCGCCGCTGGCCGCGGACTTCTCGCTGAGCAACAGCGACATCGCCACGCGCATGGCGCCCGGCAACGGCGGCCTGATCGTGCACACCCGCTACACCATGACCCTGCGTCCGCTGCGCTCGGGCCGGCTGACGATTCCGTCGCTGCGGGTCGGCGGCGGGCGCTCGCAGCCGCTGGTGCTGTACGTCCAGGGCGCGCCCGCCGCGGCGCCGGAGCCGCCGCCGCAACCGACCGGCGCGGACGTGTTCGTCGAAGTCATCCCCGACGACGACAATCCCTACGTGCAGCAGGCGGTGGGTTGGCTGGTGCGCTTGTACGCGGCGATTCCCATCGCCAGCGGCAAGCTCGATCAACCGGTGCCCGACGGCGCGTCGCTGATGAAGGTCGGCGACGACGCCCAGTACGAACGCAACCTGGGCGGGCGCACCTACACCGTGGTCGAGCGCCGCTACTTGCTGGTGCCCGAACGCAGCGGCCGGATGTCGGTGCCGCCGGCGTTGTTCGACGGCCGCAGCACGCCGGGCCTGCTCGAGCAACTCACCGGCGACGCCGGCACGCCCCAGCACGCGCGCAGCAAGCCGCGCACGCTCAATGTGCGCGCGGTGCCGGCCAACGCGCCGCAGCCGTGGTTGCCGCTGCGCAGTCTGGATCTGCGCTATCGCACGACGCCGCAGCAACTGCGCATGGGCAACGCGGCGACGATCGTGGTCGAGGCCACGGTCGACGGCGCCGGTCTGGCGCAGCTGCCGGATCTGCAATTGCCGCCGGTCGACGGGGTGCAGGTGTTCGCCGATCCGGTCCAGGCCGACGAAAGTTTCGTCAACGGCCGGCCGCGGGTGAAGCTGACCCGCAAGTTCTCGCTGGTGCCTTCGCGCGAAGGTGCCGTGCGCCTGGACGGCCTGCGTCTGGATTGGTGGGATGTCAACACTGCTGGCGCACGCGTGGCCAGTTTGCCGCCGCTGAGCTGGACGGTGGCATCGGC
>NZ_JBAMDI010000254.1:0-4801 GCF_036961695.1 Pseudomonas sp. CGJS7
GACCAGTTGAACGCCTTGCTGGTCTGGCGCAAGGACACCGCGCGGGTGCTGGAGTTGGCCGAAGAACTGGGGCTGTCGATCCAGTCCTCGACCGATCGCTCCCTGGGCCAGCGCGCGGTGATGTGATGGACGGCGACCGCGCCGCGCCGTAGCAGGCGCCGATGCGGTGGCCGCGAAGATGGGACACGGCGCCGTCGCCCGACGGCGCCACGCCGCCGACGGCGCGGCGTTCAACCGCATAGCGAGTTCGTATGAATACCGCAGCCAACGACATCGACAACGTGATCCCGATGCCCAGCACCGACTCCGCACGCCAGCGTCCGCGCGGCTACATGAGCGGCTTCGGCAACGAGCTGGCCAGCGAAGCGGTGGCCGGCGCCTTGCCGGAAGGGCAGAACTCGCCGCAGCGGGTGGCCTTCGGCCTGTACGCCGAACAGCTCAGCGGCACCGCCTTCACCGCGCCGCGCAAGGAAAACCGGCGCAGCTGGCTGTACCGGATCCGGCCGGCGGCGATGCACGGCACCTTCTCGCAATATCATCAGCCGCGCCTGCACAGCGATTTCGGCGACGGTCCGGTTTCGCCCGACCAATTGCGTTGGGACCCGCTGCCGCTGCCCGAGGCGCCGGTGGATTTCGTCGATGGCCTGTACACCATGGCCGGCAACGGCTCGGCCGCCGGCCAGCACGGTTGCGGCATCCATCTGTACGCGGCCAATCGTTCGATGCAGGGGCGTTTTTTCTACGACGCCGACGGCGAACTGCTGATCGTGCCGCAACAGGGCCGCTTGCTGATCGGCACCGAATTCGGCGCGATCGAACTGGCGCCGTTCGAAGTGGCGGTGATTCCGCGCGGCGTGCGCTTCCGGGTGGAACTGCTCGACGGCGCCTCGCGCGGCTATGTGTGCGAGAACTTCGGTGCGGCGTTGCGCCTGCCCGACCTGGGGCCGATCGGTTCCAACGGTCTGGCCAACCCGCGCGACTTCCTGACCCCGCACGCGGCCTATGAAGACCTCGACGGCGAGTTCGAGCTGATCGGCAAGTTCCAGGGCCACCTGTGGCGCGCCGACATCGGCCACTCGCCGCTGGACGTGGTGGCCTGGCACGGCAACTACGCGCCGTACAAATACGACCTGCGCCGCTTCAACACCATCGGCTCGATCAGCTTCGATCATCCCGATCCGTCGATCTTCACCGTGCTGACCTCGCCCAGCGACACCCCGGGCACGGCCAATATCGACTTCGTGATTTTCCCGCCGCGCTGGCTGGTGGCGCAGAACACCTTCCGGCCGCCGTGGTTCCACCGCAACATCGCCAGCGAGTTCATGGGCCTGGTGCACGGCGTGTACGACGCCAAGGCCGGCGGCTTCGCCCCGGGCGGCGCGTCGCTGCACAACTCGATGACCGGCCACGGCCCGGATGCGGAGACGTTCGAAAAAGCCTCGCACGCGGATCTGTCCAAGCCGCACGTGATCGTCGACACCATGGCGTTCATGTTCGAGACCCGCGCGGTGATCCGACCGACCGCGCAAGCTTTCGACGCCGAGCATCGCCAGCGCGATTACCAGGCGTGCTGGGCCGGTCTGCGCAAGCACTTCGATCCGAACAAGCCGGGTTGACGTCGGCGGCCGCGGACGGTTCGCCGTCGGCGGTTCGCGAACATCGCAGGAGTACGAAAAAACGCGCGACTTCGGTCGCGCGTTTTCGTTTGCGCGTGCGCGCGGTCGCAAGCGTTTTGTCGTGCTCGCGCTGCGACAGGGTGTCGATAGGTCTTCTACCTAAGATACCGACCCTCCCGATCGCCGGATGCGCAATCGATCGAGCGATATCCGCGTAGTCGGAACGCGCGCGACGGCGCGTTCGCGGCGAGCGGTTGTTCTTCACGGCGTCTAGGGAAGGTCGGTGCAGTCGATGGAAGCGGGCGTGGAGCGGAGCCGTAGTCTGGTGTTGCGCTCCGGTGGCCTGGAAGACGCTAGACGTCTGGCCGAACGCAACGATTGGCAGCGGGTGGACTCGGGCGAGCGCGACGCCGCCGAATGGGCGCTGTGGCGGATCGGCGATCGCGCCTACTTCTGTTATGCCTTGGCCCAGGCCTGCGGCGAAAGGGTTTGCTATTTCTACGGGCCGGACCAGCACGAGGTCGAGGCTCTGTTCGATCGCTACGCCGATGGCGTGGACGCGTGGACGCTGGATGAACTGCTTGTGCGCTCGCCCGACGAATCCGCTTCGCCGGCCACGCGCCTGCGCGAAGTGCTGAGGTTGGGGCTCGGCGCGCCCAGGGAATGCTCGCTGCCGTTTCTGCGATACCTGTGGATCGCGTCCAGGCACGACAACGAGATCGTCAGGGGCGCGGTGCCGCAAGCGGCCTTCTACATGCGCTGGCCGGCGTTGCGCAGGTTGCTGCGCGATCTTTCGCGATTGGATCGCAGTCCGCGGGTGCGCGAACTGGCGCGTCTGGTGCTGGAGGAAATCAACCGGCGTCCGCGGTTCTAGAGCCGAGCGTGTGAGCTTGAGCTGAAGTCCGAGCGCCCGGATCGCGCGCCGCTTCTCGCCGTGTTCACGTAAAACCGCTAGGCTGCCTCGGCCACCCGAACCGCGCCCCGCGCCGGAGATCCGCCGATGAAACACGCGTCCAAGCCCCTCGCCCCGATCCGTGCCGCCGCCCTGGCCGCCGCGTTGTTGAGCCTGGGGTTGAGCGCGTGCCAGCGCGAGGCCGCGCCGGCGCCGGCGCAGAGCGCCGACAGCGCGCCGCAGATCAATCCCGCGCCGATCATCGATCAGCCGGCCGAGAACGTGCCGCCGGCGACCGCGCCGGTGTCCAACCCGCCGCCGGCCGCCAGCGACGCGCTCGCGCGCTTCGACGGCTACGGCGACATGCGCTTCGGCATGAACGAGGCGCAGGCCAAGCAGGCCTGGGGTGGCGAGCTCAAGGGCCAGGCGGCGAGCGACGGCGGTTGCTATTACCTGCGGCCGATCTGGGTGACCCAGCCGCGCGATTTCGCCTTCATGTTCGAAGCCGGCAAGTTGGTGCGGCTGGACGTGGGCAACGACAAGGAAACCGCGCCCGGCGGCGGCAAGCGCGGCATGAGCGCGGAGGACATCGGCAAGCTGTATCCAGGCCGGGTCGAGACGCAGCCGCACAAATACGTGGAAGGCGCCAAGACGCTGCGGGTGACCGACAGCGGCGGCGGCAGCGGCGTGCTGGTGTTCGAAACCGATGCGGCGGGCAAGGTGACCGCCTGGCGCGTCGGCGTGCCGCCGCAGGTCGACTACGTGGAAGGCTGCGGCTGATCGCGCGGTCGCGACGATAGAATCCAGTACCGGCAACACCGCGCCCGGCTCGGCCGGGCCACTGAACGCGAGGGGATGAGCGCCATGATCGAAGCCGTCGGCTTGTTCGTATTGGGCCTGTTTTTGCTGGCTCTGGGCGGCGATTCGATCGTCAAGGGCGCGTCCGGGCTGGCCCAGCGGTTCGGCGCCTCGCCGTTCGCGGCCGGGCTGTTGCTGGTGGCGTTCGGCACCTCGTTGCCGGAACTGGCGGTCAACCTGCAAGCGGTCGCGCGCGGCCAGCAGGCGCTGGCGCTGGGCAATGCGGTCGGCAGCAACGTGGTCAATTTCGGTCTGACCTTGGGCCTGGCGGCCTTGGCCGCGCCGCTGGTGGTGCGTTGGCGCGCGTTGGCGCCGCTGTTGCTGGTACTGCTGCTGGGGACGCTGGCGGTGATCGGCCTGGGCCTGGACGGCGCGCTGAGCCGGGCCGAGGGCCTGGGCATGATCGTGGTGTTCGTCGCGGTGGTGGCCTTCGCGGTCGCGCGCACCCGGCGCGAAACGCCGGAGTTGCAGGACGCGATCGCGGCGTTCGCGCAGACCCAGACCCATCTGGGCTTGAACCTGGTGCGGGTGTTGATCGCGGTGGTGTTGTTGCACCTGGGCGCGTATTTGATCGTCGGCGGCAACGGTCTTTGGAATTTCGGCGTCGCGGCGGCGTCGGCGGTGGGCGGTTTCGGGTCGCCGAATGCGGCGATCATCGGCGCCGGGCTGGGTTTGTCGCCGCTGTTGACCGGCTTGTTGCCGGTGGCGATCGGCACGGCGCTGCCGGAAGCGGCGGCGGCGATCGCGGCGGCGCGGCGGGGGCAGGGCGATATCGTGGTCGGCCATGTGATCGGTTCGAGCTTGTTCAATCTGTTGATCGTGCTCGGCGGCATGGCGGCGTTGCATACGGTGCCGTTGCCGGAATCGTTCGTGCGTTTCGAGTTGCCGGCGGCGGCGGTGTTCGCGCTGATGCTGTATCCGATGCTGCGCGGCGATTTGCGGGTGAGCAAGCGCGAGGGCGGGATTTTGCTGGTGGCGCTGGTGGCTTGGGTCGGGTTCGAGTTGTTGATGCTGCATCACTGAGTGCGGCGCGATTTCGTTTGAGCATTTGCCGCGGCCGTTTGGGGCCGCGGTTTCTGCGTGCCTGGGGCTTTGGGCGCTTTCACGTGAGCAAAGAGAATGGCCGCAACCGCGGTCATTGCAGGATTTTGCTTTAGCTCCGGCTTTGGTCCTGCTTTGGCTCTGGCCCGGCGGCGCAACTAACTCGCGATAGCAAAAGGACACCCGAAGGGCGGCGCACAAGGACGTGCGCCGGGTTCCGTCGTGGGCAGGATGCCCACTACGGAACCTGCCTGCGCAGGCACCGCACTCGTGGCTTTTGACTCGAAACAGGGAGAGCATTTTTCTTTGGTGACTTTCTTTTGTTGCTCTGGACAAAAGAAAGTTACCCGCCGCTTTAGTGGCGGAAGCATTTGACCTTGGCTTGTCATCACAA
>NZ_JBAMDI010000255.1:0-4673 GCF_036961695.1 Pseudomonas sp. CGJS7
TCGGTTGCGGTCTGGGCGGCGTTATCGGACGGATCGGGGTCGATCGCCGAGGACGTCACCGAGGCCGCCATGCGGAACGTGCGTCCGGCGCGTTCGGGCGTGGCTTGCATGTGCAAGGTCACCGCTTGCAGCGGCTGCACCGGCGGGCTGCCGGCCGGGCCTTGCGGGAGCACGTTCTCGCCGCTGCAGGCCACGCTGGTGTGGCCGTCGGCGGTCACCGGCGCTTCGCAGGTCCAGTTGGGCGCGTGGACGTCGACCCACAGCGGCTCGACCGGCTCGGACAGGGCCAGGCCCAGGCCGACCCGTCCGGCCACCTCCGGCCCCAGGTTCTGCACCTGGGCGGTGAAGCTGGCCATCATCCCGTCGCCGACCCGGCGTTGCGCCGCCGAGTTCGCCCACACCCGCAACGCCGCTTTCGCGCGCGGCACCAGCCGCACGTGGACCGGATCGGTGACGGAGGCGCGCAAGGCGCTGTCGGGTTGATTGCGCAGCTGCGCCGGTTGATCGGCGTTGATGCGCACGCGTTCGACTTGCACGGTTTCGGTTTGCAGGATCAAGGCTTCGTCGGCCAACACCGATTGCAGTTCCTGCCGGCTGCCTTGCTCGATCGAGGAGTAACGCTCGGCTTCAGGCTGTTGCGCAGTCAGATCGATCAGATCCGGATCGACCCGGTCGGCGCCGTCGTGCGGCACCATCGTCGACAGCGGATCGGCGGGTTTGCCGACGATCGCGCCGATCGCGTCGACGAATCCGTCGTTGAACGCATGCGCCTGGAAATCGCCGACGAACAACAGCGGCAACGCGCCCGCGCTGCGTTGATGTTGCTGGGCCCACTGGGCGATGAAGTCCGCTTGGGTCCAGCGCCGTTGCCGCAGACGTTCGGCTTTGGCGGTGTCGGCGTCGATGCCGTCGAGCGATTGCAGCCGCACCAACACGATGCGGGCAGCGAAGCGGCTGCCGTCCTCGTAGTTGGTCACCGCATCGATCGCCAACGGCGCTTGATCGAACAACACCGTCTGACCGCCTTCGGGCGCCGGCCCGAGCGCATCCGCGCCGAGTTGCTGGGCATTCTCCACCACCACCCGCGCGCCGCGATTGGGCACCTCATCGCCGCGCACCAGGAAACCGCTGACCGTGGCGGTCGGCGTGCTGTTCGGCAACAGGATCGGGTGATAGCGCGGATCGGCCCGGCCGCTGTTGCTGGCGAGCAGATTGATCCGCTGCGCCAGCCGTTGCAGCAGCATTTCGTTCTCGACGCCGCTGATGGCGACCACGTCCGGCGTGCGCAGATAATCGACGACGCCGCGCGCGATCTTGCCCATGCGTTGTTCCAGCGCGAACGGCATCGACGCGGGCTGGTTCGAACCGGGCGCGGCGAAATCGTCGAAGAACTCGCCCAGGTCGTAATGCGCGACGGTGGTTTCGCGGCGTCCCGGCACGGCCGCGGCGACCGCTTGCGGCACGCTCGGCTGCGTCGGCGGCAGCGACACCGGCGCGTCGTGTTCCAACACCAGGGTGTAGCGGCCGCTGCGTTGATCCAGCGGACCGATCAAACCGCCGATCGGGGTGCCGGCGGCGATCTCGATCGGCGCGTGGCCGGCGGCGGCGCTGTCGACGCCGATCGCTTCGGGATTGCCGTCCCAACGCGGCAGCCAGCCCTGCACTTGGCCGTGCAGCAGCGCCGGATAGCGGGTGCCGGGTTCGCGCATCGGCGCGGGCCGGTCCGGGCCGCCGTCGACCACGTAGAAGCGGCCGTCGCTGCGGGTGAGCTCCAGGCGCTGATCGGTGACGCCGCCGGTGGGGCCGACGGCGCGGGTTTGCGGCAGCATCACCCGCATGCCTTCGTATTGCTCGTAACCGCGCACGCCGACGTAGTAGTTCGGCAGCAGTTGCGCCGCCGGCGCCGGCAACCACGTCGGCGTCGGATCGAGCACCGTCACCGCCGGCGAGCCCGAGATCGCGGTCATCGATTCGCGATACGGATTCTCGCCCGGGCTCATCAACTCGGTCACGGTGCCGGCCACGCGCACGCGTCGCGCGCGCCAGTCCGGCGACGGCGCCGCGCCGGTTTGCACGAACACGCCTTCGGAGGTTTCCGGATCGGCGTCGGCGCGCGAGGTTTCGGACTGCAGGAAGAAACCGTCCTCGACCAGCGCGGTGACGATGCCTTCGACCGCGACGAACTGATCGCGCAGCGGCGACACCGCATCGCGGCCTTGCACGATGTTGATCGGCACGGTGCGCAGATCGTCGTCGACAATGGTCGCCTGGGTGTCGAGGTAATCGCCGTTGGCGGTGACCGCGCCGGAGATCGCCTTGATCTGCAGCTTCACCGTTTCATCGCCCTCGAACCGGCGGTCGCCGCGCACCGGCAACACGAACTTGGCGCTGCGTTGGCCGGCCGCGATTTCGCCGCTCAGATCGATCGGCGCGTAGTCCTCATCCACGCTCGCGCTGCCGCCGACGCCGGTGAACGCGCTCCAGCGCACGCCCGCGGGGCCGGCCGGGCGGTCGAGCTGCAGTTCGAATTCGAACGCGGTGAAGCCTTCGTCGCCTTCGTTCTTCGCGACCGGCAGCACCGACAGGATCGGCGGCGGCAGGCGGTCGTCGTCGAGGATGGTGGTTTGCAGATTCAGATGATCGCCGTTGGCGCTCACCGCGCCGGAGGCGATCTTGACTTGCACCGTCACCGTTTCGTCGGCTTCGGGCACGGTGTCGCCGGCGATCTGGACGACGAAGCTCGCTTCGCTCTGGCCGGGCGCGATGAAGCCGGTCTTGTCGATGTACAGATAATCGCTGCCCGCGGTGGCGGTGCCGCCGTTGGTGAACACGCTCCAGCTCACGCCATCGGGGCCGGCCGGGCGATCCAGGCGCAGCTTGAACACCGCATCGACGAAGCCCGAATCGCCTTCGAGCACATCGCTGACCGTCGCGGTCATCACCGGCAACGGCGCCGGCGGCGCGCACAGCTTCTTCGGCGAAGCGCTGTTGCGCGGCTGGCTCGGGCCGACCGCGAAATCGGCGGCGTTGCGCTGGGTGTCGAGGCAGCCGCCGTCCTTGCGCAACTGCGCGGTGGTGGTGCCCGCGCTGGCCGCGGGCGCGGCGCCCTCGGCGCAATCGGCCGCGCCGTAGCCGACGAAATCGGCCAAACCGGTCGGACAGGCGGTGGTGAGCAAGGCGCTGCCGGCGACCAAGGCGACCTTGCCCAGGTTGGGGTTCATCGAGATCGAGCCGCTGGCGTTGGCCGCGGGCAAGCTGCTGTTGCCGGCGCCGCTGCGCTGGCGGATCAGGTAATAGCCGCCGGCGGGAATGCTGCCGCTGAGCGGGGTGCGTTGCCAGGCGCTGCCGTTGCTGGCGTATTGCACGCTCCAGCCGTTGAGGCTGACGGCGCTGTCGCCGTTGTTGTGCAGTTCGATGAAGTCGGCGTTGTGGCCGATGGCGGCGGTCCCCGCGCCGCCGTAGATCTGAGAAACGACGACCTGGGCGTCGGCTGCGCCGGCCAAGGCCAAAGCGATACCCGCCGCGAGTGCGCGGCTTGCGAGTTTCTGCATGAATTCCCCTTGTGGATGCGCCTGCGGGCTGTTGCGGTAAGTACTGGGCAGGCACGGCTATTTTGCGTTTTTTTCGTCGCACAGGCCGCGACTGCGGGCACGCGCGAGGCTTGCGGCACAGGCTGTTTCGCGCGTGGCGCGTCACCGCCGCCGGCCGGATGCGCTACGCTTTGCGCCCCTGCCGCGAGCCCCGTCGATGTCCGTCGAAAAGAACCAGCGCGAATTGGAAAGCGGTATCCATACCGACCTGCACGGACGCATCACCTACGGCGGCTATCTGCAACTGGACAAACTGCTGTCGGCGCAGCGGCCGCTGTCGCAGCCCAGCCATCACGATGAGATGCTTTTCATCGTCCAGCACCAAGTCTCCGAGCTGTGGATGAAGCTGATCATCCACGAGCTGACCGCGGCGATCGAACACCTGCGCCTGGATCAGGTCTGGCAATGCCAGAAGGTGCTGGCGCGTTGCAAGCAGGTGCTGCGCCAGCTCACCGAGCAGTGGTCGGTGCTGGAAACGCTGACGCCGTCGGAGTACATGGGCTTCCGCGAAACCCTGGGGCCGTCGTCGGGATTCCAGTCGCTGCAGTACCGGCGCATCGAGTTCATGCTCGGCAACAAGAACGAGGCGATGCTGCGGGTCTTCGCCCACGATCCGCAGGGCCAGGCCGCGCTGGAAACCGCGTTGGCCTCGCCGAGCCTGTACGACGAATTCCTGATGTATCTCTCGCGTTTCGGCCACGACATCCCGTCGGCGCATCTGCAACGCGATTGGCGCAACCCGCACGTCAGCGACGCGGCCTTGCAGCCGGTGTTCGAACGCATTTACGAAAACACCGACCTGTACTGGCGCGAATACGCGCTGTGCGAGGATCTGGTCGATCTGGAAACCCAGTTCCAGCTGTGGCGCTTCCGCCACATGCGCACGGTGATGCGGATCATCGGCTTCAAGCGCGGCACCGGCGGCTCCAGCGGCGTGGGCTTTCTCAAGCAGGCCTTGGAGCTGACCTTCTTCCCGGAACTGTTCGAGGTGCGTACCTCGATCGGGTTGGCCGACGACGTCTCCGGGAGTTATTGAGGCCCGGGTGGAGAGGGGGCGGGGCAGCATTTGGCCCGTTGGAGTTT
>NZ_JBAMDI010000256.1:0-4503 GCF_036961695.1 Pseudomonas sp. CGJS7
ATTGGCCCGAAACAAACGTAGGAGCGGGTTTACCCGCGAAGCGCCGCGCGGG
Source organism: Pseudomonas sp. CGJS7 (assembly GCF_036961695.1). Lineage (NCBI taxonomy): Bacteria > Pseudomonadati > Pseudomonadota > Gammaproteobacteria > Pseudomonadales > Pseudomonadaceae > Pseudomonas > Pseudomonas sp. CGJS7. Next base: position 53 of record NZ_JBAMDI010000256.1, read on the forward strand.
CGGCGCTCGATCTCATAGGCGCTGAATATTTTAAGGCGGACACCTGCGGCGCTCGATCTCACAGGCGCTGAATGTCTCAAGCCGGACACCTCTGAAAACTGACCCCGAAGTCCGGTTCCGCCGCCCGGCAGGCGTGGCTTAGAGCAGGTGCCGAAAGCCATCGAATTAGGCTAGAATGCACGGCCTCTAAGCACACCCCTTCCTGAGGCTGTCCCGACGATGTTGATCCTGCGCGGCGCTCCTGCCCTTTCTGCCTTTCGCCACGGTAAATTACTCGAGCAACTGAGCCAGAAAGTCCCCGCTGTTACTGGTTTGTATGCCGAATTTGCCCACTTCGCCGATGTCGACGGCGAGCTGACCGCCGACCAGCAGCAGGTGCTGGGCCGTCTGCTCAAGTACGGCCCGAGCGTGCCGGTACAGGAGCCGACGGGTCGTCTGTTCCTGGTGGTACCGCGCCTGGGCACCATTTCGCCATGGGCCAGCAAGGCCAGCGACATCGCCCACAACTGCGGCCTGCAGTCGATCCAGCGCCTGGAGCGCGGCATCGCCTACTACGTTGCCGGCACCCTGAGCGACGCTGATGCCGAACTGATCGCCGCCGAACTGCACGACCGCATGACCCAGCGTGTGCTCGGCCAGCTGGAGCAGGCTGCAGACCTGTTCAGCCACGCCCAGCCCAAGCCGATGACCTCGGTCGACATCCTGGCCGGCGGCCGTGACGCCCTGGCCAAGGCCAACATCGACCTGGGCCTGGCCCTGGCCGAAGACGAGATCGACTACCTGGTCAATGCCTTCCAGGGCCTCAAGCGCAACCCGAACGACATCGAACTGATGATGTTCGCCCAGGCCAACTCCGAGCACTGCCGCCACAAGATCTTCAACGCCAGTTGGGATATCGACGGCCAGGCCCAGGAAAAAAGCCTGTTCGGCATGATCAAGAACACCTACCAGATGCACAACGAAGGTGTGCTGTCGGCGTACAAGGACAACGCCTCGGTGATCGTCGGCAACGTTGCCGGCCGCTTCTTCCCGAACCCTGAAACCCGCCAGTACGGCGCGGTGCAGGAGCCGGTGCACATCCTGATGAAGGTGGAAACGCACAACCATCCCACCGCCATCGCCCCGTTCTCCGGCGCCTCCACCGGCTCCGGTGGCGAAATCCGCGACGAAGGTGCTACCGGCCGTGGCGCCAAGCCCAAGGCCGGCCTGACCGGCTTCACAGTGTCCAACCTGCGCATTCCGGGCTTCGAGCAGCCTTGGGAGCAGGCCTACGGCAAGCCCGAGCGTATCGTCGACGCCCTCGACATCATGATCGAAGGCCCTCTTGGCGGCGCTGCGTTCAACAACGAATTCGGCCGCCCGGCCCTGACCGGTTACTTCCGTACCTTCGAGCAAGCCATCAACACCCCGCACGGTGAAGAAGTGCGCGGCTACCACAAGCCGATCATGCTCGCCGGCGGTATGGGCAACATCCGTGAAGACCACGTGCAGAAGGGCGAAATCACTGTCGGCGCCAAGCTGATCGTGCTCGGTGGCCCGGCCATGCTGATCGGCCTGGGCGGCGGCGCTGCTTCGTCGGTGGCTACCGGTGCCAGCTCGGCTGACCTGGACTTCGCTTCGGTACAGCGCGAAAACCCGGAAATGGAGCGCCGTTGCCAAGAGGTCATCGACCGTTGCTGGCAGCTGGGCGACGACAACCCGATCGCCTTCATCCACGACGTGGGCGCTGGCGGTATTTCCAACGCCTTCCCTGAGCTGGTCAACGACGGTGGCCGCGGTGGTCGCTTCGAGCTGCGCAACGTGCCCAACGACGAGCCGGGCATGGCCCCGCACGAAATCTGGAGCAACGAATCGCAAGAGCGTTACGTGCTGGCCGTCAGCGCGGTCGACTTCGAGCGCTTCAAGGCCATCTGCGAGCGCGAACGTTGCCCGTTTGCCGTGGTGGGTGAAGCGACTGAAGAACAGCACCTGACCGTCAGCGACAGCCACTTCGGCAACACCCCGGTGGACATGCCGCTGGACGTGCTGCTGGGCAAGCCGCCGCGCATGCACCGTTCGGTTACCCGCGAAGCCGAGCTGGGCGATGACTTCGACCCGAGCGAGCTGGACCTGGACAGCGCCGTCCAGCGCGTGCTGAACCACCCGGCCGTGGCCAGCAAGAGCTTCCTGATCACCATTGGCGACCGCACCATCACCGGCCTGGTTGCCCGCGACCAGATGGTCGGCCCGTGGCAGGTTCCGGTGGCCGACTGCGCCGTTACCGCCACCAGCTTCGACGTCTACACCGGTGAAGCCATGGCCATGGGCGAGCGTACGCCGCTGGCGCTGCTGGATGCCCCGGCGTCCGGCCGCATGGCCATCGGCGAAACCCTGACCAACCTGGCGGCTTCGCGCATCGAAAAGCTGTCCGACATCAAACTGTCGGCCAACTGGATGTCCGCTGCTGGTCACCCAGGTGAAGACGCACGCCTGTACGACACCGTGAAGGCTGTCGGCATGGAGCTGTGCCCGGAGCTGGGCATCACCATTCCGGTCGGCAAAGACTCGATGTCGATGAAGACCAAGTGGAGCGACGAGGGCGTCGAGAAGAGCGTCACCTCGCCGATGTCGCTGATCATCACCGGCTTCGCCCCGGTCACCGACATCCGCAAGACCCTGACCCCGCAACTGCGCATGGACAAGGGCGAGACCGACCTGATCCTGATCGACCTGGGCCGCGGCAAGAACCGCATGGGCGCCTCGATCCTGGCCCAGACCTACGGCAAGATCGCGGCCCAGGCACCGGACGTCGACGACGCCGAAGACCTCAAGGCCTTCTTCGCCGTGATCCAGGGCCTGAACGCCGACGGCCACCTGCTGGCCTACCACGACCGTTCCGACGGCGGCCTGGTCACTACCGTGCTGGAAATGGCCTTCGCCGGCCACTGCGGCCTCGACCTGCAACTCGACCCGCTGACCGACAGCAAGGGCGAAGTGCCGGCCATCCTCTTCAACGAAGAGCTGGGTGCGGTGATCCAGGTTCGCCAGGATGCTACCCCGGACGTGCTGGCACAGTTCAGCGCTGCTGGCCTGGGTGAAGAATGCGTCGCGGTGATCGGCAAGCCGGTCAACAACGCTGAAGTGACCATCAGCCTGAACGGCGAAGTGCTGTTCGACGACGACCGTCGCATGCTGCAGCGTCAGTGGGCTGAAACCAGCTACCAGATCCAGCGCCTGCGCGACAACGCTGACTGCGCTGACCAGGAATTCGACCTGCTGCTCGAGGAAGACAACCCGGGCCTGTCGGTGAAGCTGGGCTTCGACGTCAACGACGACATCGCCGCGCCTTACATCAAGAAAGGCGTGCGCCCGCAAGTGGCCATCCTGCGCGAGCAGGGCGTCAACGGCCAGGTCGAGATGGCTGCTGCCTTCGACCGCGCCGGCTTCGCCGCCATCGACGTGCACATGAGCGATATTCTCGCTGGCCGTGTCGACTTCGAAGCCTTCAAGGGCCTGGTCGCCTGTGGCGGCTTCTCGTACGGTGACGTGCTGGGTGCTGGCGAAGGCTGGGCCAAGTCGGCGCTGTTCAACGCCCGTGCCCGTGACGCCTTCCAGGCCTTCTTCGAGCGTACCGACAGCTTCGCCCTGGGCGTGTGCAACGGTTGCCAGATGATGTCCAACCTGCACGAGCTGATCCCGGGCACCGAGTACTGGCCGCACTTCGTGCGCAACCGCTCGGAGCAGTTCGAGGCCCGCGTGGCCATGGTCGAAGTGCAGAAGTCCAACTCGATCTTCCTGCAGGGCATGGCCGGTTCGCGCATGCCGATCGCCATCGCCCACGGCGAAGGCCATGCCGAGTTCGCCAGCGAAGAAGCATTGCTGGAAGCCGATGTGTCCGGTTGCGTGGCCCTGCGCTACGTCGACAACCATGGCAAGGTCACCGAAGCCTACCCGGCCAACCCGAACGGCTCGCCGCGTGGTATTACTGGCCTGACCAGCCGCGACGGCCGCGTGACCATCATGATGCCGCACCCGGAGCGTGTGTTCCGCGCTGTGCAGAACTCCTGGCGCCCGGACGAGTGGCAGGAAGATGCCGCGCTGATGCGTATGTTCCGCAACGCACGGGTGTGGGTGAACTAAGGCGTGTACAAGCTCGCCTTCTTCGTCCCCGCCAGCCATGTCGAAGTGGTCAAGGCCGCTGTGTTCGCTGCTGGCGGCGGGCGCATCGGTGACTATGACCACTGCGCCTGGCAAACCCTTGGCCAGGGCCAGTTCCGCCCGTTGGACGGCAGCCAGCCGTTCCTCGGGCAAGCGGGCCAGGTCGAGGCGGTGGAAGAGTGGAAGGTGGAGCTGGTGGTGGCTGACGAGCTGATTGTGCAGGTCGTCGCTGCGCTCAAGCAGAGCCACCCGTACGAGACGCCAGCCTATGAAGTCTGGCGGCTCGCCGAGTTCTAGAACGCATCACGGCTATT
>NZ_JBAMDI010000257.1:0-4440 GCF_036961695.1 Pseudomonas sp. CGJS7
GCGGGGGGCGCGGGCGTCATCGCCGGCGCGGAGATGGCCTGCGGTTCCAGGTGCTCGACGCTGGGCGAATCAGCGGGGGCCGGGGCCACTTCGTAAGTCTGCGCGCGCGCCGACAGTTCCGCCGGGGCGCGGTGGCGTTCGTTTTCGCGCTTGGCGACGATGGGTTCGGCCGGCGGCGGAGGCGGGGGCGGCGCCGCGGTGGCCGCCGCGCCTTCCGCGCTGGCTGCGGCGTCCGCGGCCGCAGCACTGGCTGGGGCGTCCGCGGCTGCAGCGCCGGCCGGGGCGGCCTGTTCGGCCATCATCGAATCTTGTGCGCTGTTGGCAGCAGCGGCGGCATCGGCGGCGGCATCGGGCGGCGCGGATATCGCCGCGACCGCGGCCTCCTCGCTCATCGCCTCGGGCGCCTTGTCCATCGGCCGCAACTGCCAGGCGATACCGACCGCCAGCGACAACGAGGCGGCCACGCCGATCCACGCCGGCCAGCGGGTTTTCTTTTCCCGCGCGCGCGGGGTTTGCGCCACCGCGGCGTGCGCGGCGGCGAGGATCTTGGCGTCGAGCGCCGGCGACGGGCCATCGTGCGGACCCAGCCGCAGCAAGCGTTCGGCCAGATCGCGCTCTTGCGGCGACAACGGATCAGGAGCGTCGGGACGGCGGTTCATTCGTTCAACCTCGCGCGAAGTTTGTCCATCGCGTATCGAAGCCTGGACTTCACCGTTTCCCGGCCCGCCCCCGTAATGGCGCCGATCTCCTCCAAGCTCAGCTCCTGTTCCAGGCGCAGCAGCACCACCTCGCGCTGCTCCTCGGGCAATTCTTCGATCGCGCGCTGCAGGCGGCGGCGTTGTTCGAATTCCGACAGCTCGCGCTCGGGCGTGCTCGGGTCGGGCACGCGCGCGGCGCGCTCATCGCCGTCTTCGGGCGCCGGCGGGCGGTGCTTGAGCCCGCGCCAGTGATCGTTCAGGCGGTTGTGCGCGATCCGGAACAGCCAGGTGCTGAACTGCGCGTCGGGTTTCCAGCCGTGGCGCGCGCCGATCACGCGCTGCCAAACGTCCTGGAAGAATTCGTCGGCCAGCGCCGAATCGCGGATCTGGCGCAGCAAAAAGCGGTACAACGGCCCGCGATGGCGCGCGTACAGAACCTCGAACGCAGCCGCGTCGCCGGCCGTCCAGGCCAGCATCAGCACGTCGTCGCTCGCGTCGGCACCGGAATTCATTCGCGGCAGGGTACGGCCAGAAGGCGCCGACGGGAAGCGCTTGCATGCCGATGGGGCGTCGTATAGCGATGAGGGCAGGGCCAGTAACATGTTCGGAATAACGGTTCGGGACCGTCAGCGGGGTTGCGGTCTGCCGAACATGTAAAGCTCGCGTTATCCTGCGCCCTGCGTAAGAGGCGGCGATCCGGTGCGTAACGAGGCGATGCAAGCGGCAGCGGTGAGCGAAACGTCCGCGGGCGAGGCCCTGGCCTGCGCCCTGCAGGAAGCCCTGCCGGTGGGCTCGCAGGTCGTGGTGTGCTGGCGCGCCAGCCAGGGGCGGGTGTGGGAATCGTTCACCCAAGGCGCCGAAGTCGGGCCGCGCGATGCCGCGCGGCGCCTGCTCGAGCGCGATCCGCCCGCCATCGGCGCCTCCGACGACCGCTACGCCGACCGCATCGAGGCGGCCTGGTGGCTGGAAGACCGCAGCCGCGCCAGCATCGTCGCGCAAATGCCGCAGGCGCTGACCGCGCCGCTGCGCGCGGCGTGGCTGGCGATGGCGCGGCGGATCGTCGCCGCCGATCTGGCCGCCGGCCGCGCCCACGCCCGCGCCGAGGCGCTGGAGAAATCCGAGCGCCTGCAACAAGCGCTGTACGGGATCGCCGACCTGGCCGGCTCGGGCCTGGAGATGACCGACCTGCTCAGCCGCATCCACGGCGTGGTGTGCGGGCTGATGTACGCGGAAAACTTCTACATCGTGCTCTACGACGATGTCGCCGACACGATGCGGTTCCTGTATTTCGCCGACCGTCACGATCCGTATGTGGCCAATCCCCTGCAATCGATCCGCGGCGAGGACATGCCGACCAGCCTGACCCTGGCGCTGCTGCGCCACGGCGAGGCGTTGCAGGGCAGTTCGGCCGATCTGCGCCAGCAACTGGGCGTTCCCCACGACGAGCGCCACGGCCCCGACAGCGCCGACTGGCTCGGCGTGCCGATGCGCCGCGACGAGCGCGTGTGCGGCGCGATCGTGGTGCAGAACTACGACAACGCCGGCAGCTACGGCGATGAGGACCGCGCGCTGCTGTCGTTCGTGGCCCAGCACATCCTGACCGCGCTGGACCGCTACCGCGCCCGCGAGGAACTGGAACGCCGCGTGGCCGAGCGCACCTACGCGCTGCAACTGAGCAACCGCGACCTGCAGGCCGAGATCATCGAACGCCAGCGCTCCGAGCGCCTGCAGCGCGCGCTGTTCCGCATCGCCGAGCTGACCATCACCTCCGACACCCTGGAGCGCTTCTACTCCCAGGTCCACGACGTGGTCAGCGAGTTGCTGTACGCGCGCAATTTCTATATCGCGCTGCTGTCCGAGGACGGCGAGCGCCTGCAGTTCCCGTATTCGATCGACGAACGCGACGTGATCCGCGAAACCCGCCGGCTCGCCGACGGCCTGACCGAGTATGTGATCCGCCAGGGCAAGCCGCTGCTGGCCGACCGCCATCGCATCGCCGAGCTCAACAGCCGCGGCGAAGTGCGCAGCCACGGTTCGGCCGCGCATTGCTGGCTGGGCGTGCCGCTGTACCGCAACGACGCGGTGGTCGGGGTGATCGCGATCCAGAGCTACTCGCGCGCGATCAGCTTCAACGCGCGCGATCAGGAATTGCTGACTTTCGTCGCCCACCACATCAGCATCGGCCTGGCGCGCAAGCAGGCGCAGGACCGGCTGGTCACCGCCCACGGCGAGCTCGAGCAGCGTGTGGCCACCCGCACCCGCGAACTGGCCCACACCAACGCCGAGTTGGTCGCGCAGATCGGCGAGCGCGTGCGCGCCGAACTCAAACTCACCCACCAGGCCTTGCACGACGCGCTGACCGGCTTGCCCAACCGCGGGCAATTGCTGGAACGGCTCGACCAGGCCATCGCCCGGGCCAAGCGCGAGAACCGCGCCTTCGCCGTGCTGTTCCTCGACCTGGACCGGTTCAAGCTGGTCAACGACAGCGTCGGCCATTCGGCCGGCGACGAATTGCTGATCGAAAGCAGCCGCCGGATCGTCGGCACCGTGCGCAGCAACGACACGGTGGCGCGGTTGGGCGGCGACGAATTCGCGATCCTGATCGAGAGCATCGACGGTCTGACGGTCGCCGAGGATCTGGCCCAGCGGGTGCTGCGCGCGCTCGGCGAGCCGTGCTGGGTCGCCGGCCGCGAGGTGTTTCCCTCGGCCAGCATCGGCATCGCCCTGTGGCACCCGCGCTACCGCAACGGCACCGAGCTGCTGCGCGACGCCGACGCGGCGATGTACCGGGCCAAGGGCGCCGGGCGCGGCCGGCTGGCGGTGTTCGATGAGGAAATGCGCGAGCAGGCGATGCGCATCCTGGATCTGGAAGCGGACCTGCGCCGGGCGATCAACGGCGATGCGTTCATCGCTTACTACCAGCCGATCGTGCGGCTGGACGATCAATCGCTGATCGGCCACGAAGCGCTGCTGCGCTGGCGCCACGAGAAGCGCGGCCTGCTGCTGCCGCGCGAGTTCATCGGCCTGGGCGAAGACAGCGGCCTGATCGAGGAAGCCGACTGGATTCTGTACGGTCGCGCGATCGCCGAATTGGCGCGCGGCGGCCAGGGTTACATCTCGGTCAACGTTTCGCCGCGGCATTTCCGTTCCGGCGATTTCGCCGACCGCCTGCTGCGCATGATCGACGAAGCCGGCGCCGACCCGCGCCGCTTGCGCATCGAAATCACTGAGGTCGCGCTGCTCGACGACGTGCCGCGGGCGTTGCGGATGCTGCGCACGCTGCGCAATCACGGGGTGTTGGCGCAGTTGGACGACTTCGGCACCGGGTTCTCGGCGTTGTCGTATTTGCACCGGTTCCCGATCGAGTGTCTGAAGATCGATCAGAGTTTCGTCGCAGGCTTGGTCGGCGAGTCGCGTCCGGAGAGCATCGCGGTGGTGCGCGCGATCCAGGCCCTGGCCGGGACCTTGGGCATCCACACCATCGGCGAAGGCGTGGAGACGCAGGCGCAGCGCGCGATCCTGGCCGAACTGGGCTGCACCTACGGGCAGGGGTATCTGTTCGGGCATCCGGCCGAACGGGTCGCCGAGGGCGCGCGCATCGCGGTCGCCGATTCGACGGTGCCGCAAAAGGGCGTCGCCGATACCGGAGCCGATGAGCCTGACTTCATCGGACAAACCGGAACCGGCGACGCTTGAGCGCTGGTTTTTTAGTGATCGGTGCTGCGCGGCGATCCCGTACATC
>NZ_JBAMDI010000258.1:0-4348 GCF_036961695.1 Pseudomonas sp. CGJS7
TGCCAATGGTTTGCACCGATTATCTGCGCCGACGACGGCTTGAGCGGATAGGGGACGGAGTATGTTGGCGACTTAATCATCCGCCGCGACTTCCAACGGGCGAAGTTGATCGCTGGTCATATGAAAGAAGCCAGATCATCGCGTGTAAATCGCCGCGGATCTGGGGTTTCAGATACTGACTGGTCCGATTTGGGCCTGCAGAACCGGCGCATCTGATCGCTTGGCGCGGTGAAGACGCAAGGTTTATCGCGCTTCCTTCGCGCGTGCCCTCACCCCAACCCCTCTCAGCCCTGCACTTCCTTCGGTCGCCGCTTTGCGGGAGAGGGGCTTTGAATCGGCCAAACTGTGGGGGCGGGGCTGGTCCTCAGCTGAACGCCATCGCGGTCTGTACAAAAAGAAACGGCAGCAATCGGCTTCGCGGCTGCCAGGGCCAACGAAGTCCGGTTACACTCGCCCCGCTGCCGCCATCGGCGTGCAGCTGCCGGCCGCAACGTCCCCAGGGGCGGGCCGCGCCACCCGGTCCTCAACTCGAACCGCTCGGTTCGGACCGGTACGTCGGAAAGGAGAATCGTCAGATGAAGTTCGCAATCACCGGCAAGGTCCGCCGCTAAGTCGGCACTTGCGGTCTCGGCCTCCGGTCGAGCCGCCCTTGGCAGACAGTCCGCCACGCCCGGGCGCTTTGGCCCTGGATCGCGCGCGCGCGTCCGCCCCCCCTCACTCCCTCCGTCGATCTCGCGCCTTAGCGCGCTCGTTCGCCCGCGTGCGTCCCCGCCTTGTGCTGTCGTCGGCGCCGCGCGGGGCGGTTCGCGCGTCGGGGAGTCTTTCCAAGTTCAAATAAGGCTAAACGCCATGAGTATTTTTCGTTGGTTCGAATCGTTGATCGATCCGTTCCGGCCCGCGCCGGAGGTCATGCCTCCGCGTTCGGTCGCGCGGTTCTATTGGCATTTCATCAGGCAGGCCTGGCCGATCTTCGCGCTGCTGACGGTGGTCGGATTTTTCGTCGCGATCGTCGAAGTGGTGATGTTCGACTATCTGGGCAAAGTCGTGGATCTGGTCAACACCACTCCGGCCAAGGACTTGTTCGCGCAACACGGCGAACAATTGCTGTGGATGGCGGTGGTGATGTTGCTGGTTCGCCCGATCTGTTTGGGTTTGCACGATCTGCTGCTTAATCAGACCGTGCACCCGAGCATGACCAATCTGGTGCGCTGGCAAACCCATCGCTACATGCTCAAGCAGAGTCTGAGCTTCTTCCAGAACGATTTCGCCGGCCGGGTGGCGAACCGGATCATGCAAACCGGCCCGTCGTTGCGCGAATCCACGACCCAGGCGTTCGACGCGCTGTGGTACGTGATCGTGTATTCGGCGTCGGCGATCTACTTGTTCGCGCAGGCCGATGTCTGGCTGGCGGCGCCGTTGCTGGTGTGGATCGCGATCTACATCGGTCTGCTGTTCTACTTCGTGCCGCGGGTGAAACAGCGTTCCTGGCGCGCATCGGACGCGCGTTCGAAGTTGATGGGGCGCATCGTCGACGGCTACACCAACATCGCCACGCTCAAGCTGTTCGCGCATTCGCGGCGCGAAGAGGAATACGTGGCCGAGGCGATGGTCGAGCAGACCCAACGCTCGCGCGACATGACCCGCATGACCACGTTGATGGGCGTCAGCATCACCACGCTCAACGGTCTGCTGATCGTCGGCACCTGCGGGCTGGCGTTGTGGCTGTGGCATCGCGGCGCGATCAGCGTCGGTGCGATCGCGCTGGCGACCGGCCTGGTGATCCGGATCCACAATATGTCGGGTTGGATCATGTGGACGGTCAACGGCATCTTCGAGGACATCGGCACGGTCCAGGACGGCATCGAAACGATCTCGCGGCCGTTGACGGTGGTCGATCGCGACGACGCCAAGCCGCTGGCGGTGCACGAGGGCGGGGTGCGTTTCGAGAACGTGCACTTCCACTACGGGCAGGACAGCGGTCTGATCGCCGACCTGGATCTGCAGGTGAAACCGGGCGAAAAGATCGGTCTGGTCGGTCCGTCCGGCGCCGGCAAGTCCACGCTGATGAACATCTTGCTGCGTCTGTACGACCTGGAAGGCGGGCGGATTCTGATCGACGGCCAGGACATCGCCGGCGTGACCCAGGAAAGCCTGCGTTCGCAGATCGGCGTGGTCACCCAGGACACCTCGCTGTTGCACCGTTCGATCCGCGACAACCTGTTGTACGGGCGCCCGGACGCCAGCGAGGAGGACATGGTCGAGGCCGCGCGCAAGGCGCGAGCGGCTGAGTTCATTCCGCGATTGGTCGATGGCGAAGGGCGCGTGGGTTACGAGGCTCTGGTCGGCGAGCGCGGCGTGAAGCTCTCGGGCGGACAGCGTCAGCGTGTGGCGATCGCTCGGGTGTTGTTGAAGAACGCGCCGATTCTGATCCTGGATGAGGCGACTTCGGCGCTGGACTCGGAAGCCGAGGCGGCGATCCAGGAAAGTCTGGAAACGCTGATGGAAGGCAAGACCGTCATCGCGATCGCGCATCGGTTGTCGACGATCGCGCGGATGGATCGGTTGGTGGTGATGGACAAGGGCCACATCATCGAAACCGGTACTCATGAGGAGTTGATCGCGCGCGATGGCTTGTATGCGCGGTTGTGGAAGCGGCAGACCGGTGGGTTTGTTGCGGTCGACGCGTAAGCTGGGTTTGCCCTCACCCCAACCCCTCTCCCGCTTTGCGGGAGAGGGGCTTTAGCGGGGAGTGGTTAGAACAGCGAGCCGGTGGTGCCTACGCCGCCTTCGTCTGCGGAACCCTGGCGCTTGCGGACCCAGCCGCCGACGCCCGAAGGTTGGTGCGCCGGCGCGGCAGCGGACGGTTTGGGTTTGGTCACGGCGCGTTCGCGCGCTTGCCGATGCGCGCTCTCGGCCATCGCCTTGAACTGGCGTTCGCGCTGCAGCCACAGTTCGTCCATGCTCGGGTCGGCGACCAAGGCGGCAGCGCCGAGATCGGCTTCGGTGGCTTCGTCGGGGATGTGCTGGAACGGGATGCGCATCGGTGCCGCGCCTTGTACCAGCGCTTGCTGCATCGCGCCGAAATACAGACGGTTGTTGCCGTAGCGCTGGTTGACCTGGTCGAGCACGCGGGTCAGCGCTTGATTGCGTTGGCGCTCTGGAAACAGCGGGTCGGTGTCGGCCGCGCAAGGTTGCAGATTGATCAGCGACACCGCCACCGACAGCGGCGGATAGCGCTCGACTCGCCAGCGGCCGCTGGCGGCGGCTTGAACCAGCGGGTCGATCGCGCCGGCCATTAGTTGCAGCAAGGTCGGGGTGTCGTCGAGCGGCGCGAACGGCAGGTCGCGGCTGAAACGTTGCTCCTTTCCGACAAAGCGGACGTGAATGCTCATGCCGCGCGCCTTGCAGCGCTCCACGCGCAGCCGCATCGCTGCCTTCGCCAGCAGTTTGAACAAGACCGAGCGCATGCCCTCGGCATTGCGCATCTTCGGATCGAGCACGTGCGAGTGGCCGACCGAGGCGACCGCGGCGCGTTGCCGCGACGGCGGTTCGATGCCGCGCAACTGCGCCCAGAAACGCTCGCCCTCGATGCCGCCCCAGATCGCGCGCAAATGTTCGCGCGGCGCGGCGGTGAGTTGTTCGACGCTGTGCACGCCCGCGTCGAGCAGGCGCTGCAGCATCGACGGGCCGACGCCGCATAGATCCTGCAACTGCAGCCCGTGCAGGGCGTGCGGCAAATCGGCGAGCTCGACCACGGTCAGGCCGTCGACCTTTTCCAGATCCGAGGCGGTCTTGGCCAGGAAGGTGTTCGGGGCGATGCCGATCGAGCAACGGATCGCCGGGCTCAGGCCGCGGTCGATCAAGGTCTGTTTGATTTTGCCCGCGATCGCCACGGCGTTGTCGCGTTGACGTTCGCGGCCGATCAAGCGGCAGGCGACTTCGTCGATCGACAGCGGTTTGCCGTCGATGGGAATGCAATCCTGGATCGCGGCGATCAGGCGATGGTGCAGTTCGACATAACGCGCCGGCCGCGCTTGCACGATGGCGATGTCGGGACAGCGTTCCAGCGCCTCGCGCACCGGCGTGCCGGTCTTGACTCCGTGCAGCTTGGCTTCGCGGCTGGCGGCGATGCAGCAGGTGGTCGTCGCCATCACCGGCACCACGCCGACCGGTCTGCCGCGCAGTTCCGGGTGATCGAACTGTTCGACCGACGCGAAGTACGAATTGAAGTCGACGAACAGGCAACGCAGAGTCACGACGGCGGGCCCGGGCTGGGGAAGGTCAGTATCGCGCTGTGTGCCGGCGGATGCAGCTTAGCGTGCGAATTCGCAGCCTCGCTTGCGCGTGT
>NZ_JBAMDI010000259.1:0-4321 GCF_036961695.1 Pseudomonas sp. CGJS7
GCAACGCGACAACGACGGCACCGCCCTATCCACCGCAAACCCGCCAATAAAAAAGGCCCGCGATCCGCGGGCCTTTTTCGTATCCGACGATCCGGGCGAACTCAGATCCAGCCCATGAACCGCATGATCTCGAACAAGCCGTAAGCGATACCGCCCGCGGCCGGAATGGTCAGGATCCACGCCCAGATCATCTTCTCGACCACGGTCCACTTGATCGAGTTGAAGCGCTTGGCCGTGCCCACGCCCATGATCGCGGCGGAGATGTTGTGGGTGGTCGACACCGGAATGCCCAGCGAGGACGCGGCCATGATCACCGAGGCGGCGCTGGTTTCGGCGGCGAAGCCGTGGATCGGGTGCAGCTTGACCAGCTTGTGGCCCAGGGTCTTGATGATGCGCCAGCCGCCGGCGGCGGTGCCTGCGGCCATCACCACCGCGCAGGTCAGCTTGATCCAGGTGTCGATGTCGTTGTGGGCCAGCGCGCCCGGCGAGGGGTGCAGGAACGCCAGCCACGACGGCAGGTTGTCCAGGGTGCCGGCCTGCTGCGCGCTCAGCAGCGCCAGGGCGATGATGCCCATGGTCTTCTGCGCGTCGTTCATGCCGTGGGCGAAGCCCATGCCGGCGGCGCTGACCAGCTGCGCCTTGCCGAAGAAACCGTTGACCCAGCGCGGCCGCGCGATCCGCGCCAGGATGCCGCCGCTGCGGGCCATGAACGAGATCAGCGCGAACAGCACGCCCATCACCAGGAAGCCGGCGGCGAAGCCCAGCATCGGCGAGGTGAACATCGGCACGATCACCTTCCACAGCACGCCCGCGCTCTTCCAGATCGGTTCGGCCGGATGCGACCAGACCACCGCGTGCCAGTTGTTGGAGGCCGCCGCGATCGCCGCGCCGCACAGGCCGCCGATCAAGGCGTGCGAGGACGAAGACGGCAGGCCCAGCCACCAGGTGATCAGGTTCCAGATGATGCCGCCGAGCAGCGCGCACAGGATCAGCTGCGAGCCGACCTCGACCACGCCGGCGTCGATCAGGCCCGAGGCGATGGTCTTGGCCACCGCCGTGCCCCACAGCGCGCCGACCAGATTGGTCGAGGCCGCCAGCATCACCGCTTGCATCGGCGAGAGCACCTTGGTCGCGACCACGGTGGCGATGGAGTTGGCGGTGTCGTGGAAGCCGTTGACGTATTCGAAGATCAACGCCGCGAGAATCACCACCAGGACGAGCGTAAGCATCGCGCGCGCCTCAGGAGTTTTTCAGGACGATCTGGTAGGCGACCACGCCGGCTTCGCGGCAGCGGTCGATCGCCTTCTCCAGGATCTCGAAGAACTCCTTGAGCAAGAACATCTGCAGGTTGTCGAGCTGGCCGGAGTAGATATCGCGGTACAGCTCCAGCATCAGCCGGTCGGCCTCGTTTTCCAGCGCGCGCAGTTGGTCGTTGAGCGCCTTCATCGGCTCCAGCTTGAGGTGGCGCAGCTGGTGGACCATCTTCACCACCACCCCGGCGGCCTGTTCCAGCATCGCCGCGCGCGGGGCGAAGTCGATCTGCTCCAGGTGGCGGGTGGCCAGCGAATAGCGGTCGGCGAACTTCTCGACCTGCTTGGGGATCTTGTACAGCGCCGAGGACAGCGCCTCGATGTCTTCGCGCTCGATCGGGGTGATGAAGCTGTCGACCAGCTCCTGGCTGATCTTGTCGGAGGTCTCGCGCTCGCGCTGGCGGGCCAGCTTGAACGCGTCCAGGGCCGGCTGGCGGTCGGCCGCCTTGAGCATCTCGTGCAGGGCCTTGGTGCTGTCGTGGGCGGCTACGGCCGCTTCCTCGAGCAGGGTATAGAACTGGTTGCCTTGGCCGAAAATGGTCTGCAGGGAAAACATGCTGGAAAGCCTCTGGGCCAGCGACCGCGGGTGCGGGCGTCGGCGGGTTCGAGTTTGCGGTCACCGCCGCGGGCCGGACCGGGTCCGGCGCGCCGTAGGTGCCGACACGGGGGTTCGGGGCGCGATTATGACCGTTTGAAGTCGCCGCGCCCACCTTGTCGGCCGCCCCTGGCGGCCCCATGACCCAGGTGAACCCCCACCGGGTTCGCGGTTCCGACCTCGCCGCCCGCTTTCACGAAGGGGCGTCGCGGCGGCCTGTTAAGATCGGCCCAGACCCGGCCCCAGGGCCCGGTCGCCCCTCCCTTCCCCGCAACACACCCAATGGACGACGACCCAAAACCGCCGCCCGGCCGCCTTCCGGCCCCCTCCCATCGCCGCCCCCGCTGCTTCCGTGAACTCTCAGGCCACTGGAGGCGCTGCTGATGTTGGAACTTTTCATAGTCCTGGCCCTGATCGTGCTCAACGCTTTCTTCGCGATGTCGGAGATGGCGCTGATGACCTCGCGCAAGCTGCGTCTGAAGCAGATGGCGGAGACCAGCCGCGGCGCGCGCATGGCCCTGCAACTGGCCGAGCACCCCGATAACCTGCTGTCGACCGTGCAGGTCGGCATCACCGCGATCGGCGTGCTCACCGGCACCTTCGGCGGCGAGTCGATCGGCCTGGCCATCGCCGGCTGGCTCGACCACCTGCTGCCCGGCAACGCGATCGAGTACGCGCGCCCGCTCGGCATCGGCACCGCGGTCACCCTGATCACCGCCGCCAGCGTCATCTTCGGCGAGCTGATCCCCAAGCGGCTGGCGCTGACCAATCCGGAGAAGATCGCAAGTTCGGTGGCGATCGTGCTGGCGGCGCTGGCGCGCGCGGCCAAGCCGGTGGTGATGGTGCTCGGCGCGATCAACCGCGCGGTGCTGCGCCTGCTCGGCATCAAGGACGACGCCCGCAGCGAAATCAGCGAAGAGGAAATCCGCCTGTTGGTGTCGGAAAGCCACGAACAGGGCGTGATCGACGCCGATGAGCGCAAGATGATGAATCGCGTGCTCAGCCTGGGCGACCGCACCACCGACAGCCTGATGACCCCGCGCACCCGCATCGCCTGGCTCGACGCGGGCGCCAGCCTGGAAGAGAACCTGGCGACGATGCGCGAGTCGCCGTTCTCGCGGTTCCCGGTCTATCGCGGCAACGATCAGGACGTGCTGGGCGTGCTCGAAGCCAAATCGCTGCTGGCCAGCCTGGGCGAGGACAAGATCCCCGATCTGTTCGCCCAGCTCAGCGAAGCGTTGTTCGTGTCCGAATCCACCCACGCGCTGAAGCTGCTGGAAATCTTCCGCGAAGAGCAGCAATCGCTGGCGCTGGTGGTCGACGAATACGGCGACGTCACCGGTTTGATCACCGTCAACGACCTGATGGGCGCGGTGATCGGCCGGGTCCAGACCACCGAATCGGACGATCAGCCCGGCCCGGTGGTGCAGCGCGAGGACGGCTCCTACCTGCTCGACGGCGCGCTGCCGGTCGAGGAACTGCGCGAAGTCACCGGCGGCGGCCGCCTGCCGAACGAGGACGAACACGATTTCCATACCGTCGCCGGCATGGTGATCGCCCACTTCGGCCGGATCCCGCACGTGGGCGAGCATTTCGCCTGGGCCGGGTGGCGGATCGAAGTGATCGACCTGGACGGCCCGCGCATCGACAAGCTGCTGCTGCAACGCCAGCAGCCCAAGCCCGCGGAACCCGGCGACGATGACGTCGGCGGCTGATCGCGGCGACGGCCCGCGGCGCGGCGGCGAGCATCGCCCCGCGCACGAGGCCGGCACCCGGGCCTTGCTCGACGCGATCGTCTCCGGCGATCCGGACGAGACGATCAAGTTCGGCGACGTATTCAACGGCTTGGGCAACCGCTCGTTCGGGATGCTGTTGTTCGTCTCCACCCTGCCCGCCTTCATCCCGATTCCGGGCGTGGGCGGCGCGGTCAGCGGGCCGCTGGTGGTGCTGGTCGGGCTGCAACTGCTGATCGGCCTGCGCAAGCCGTGGCTGCCGGGCTTCATCGCCCGGCGCGGGCCGCACCGCAGCGCGATGGTCAAGTTCCGCAACCTGTTGGCGCCGTGGCTGACCCGGCTGGAACGCTTCGTGCGCCCGCGCGCGACCGGGCTGCTGGATCACCGCGCTGCCGGCGCGTTCACTGGCTTGCTGCTGGTGCTGCTGGGGATTTTGCTGTCGCTGCCGATACCGTTCACCAACTTCCTGTTCGGCGCGTTGCTGTTGCTGTTCGCGTTCGCGTTGTTGGAGCGCGACGGCAAGTTGATGGGGATCGCGTGGATCGCCGGGGCGATCGCGGTGGCGGTGTTCGGGATTCTGTCCGGGTCGCTGGCGCAGGCGGCGGCGGAGTGGATTGCGCTGGCTCGGGCGAAGTTGGGGTAAGCGCTGTTTGCGCGGGTGGTTTGCGCCGGCCAGTCGTTGC
>NZ_JBAMDI010000026.1:0-99899 GCF_036961695.1 Pseudomonas sp. CGJS7
TCCATTTTGATCTTGCTCCTCCCCGCCCGATCCATGAATCACCGGGCCGACCCCCGAATCAATGCCGATCCTCCCCCGATTCGCGCAACTCCCGCACCTGCTTGGCCGTCACCGCCGCCGCCTGCCCGCCGTAGCGCCCGCGCAGCCACTGCGCCAGCTCGGCCACTTGCGCATCGTCGAGTTGATCGGCAAAGCCCGGCATCTCCTGCATCCGCTCCAGACCGGGCAAGTCGTGCTCCGGCAGACCGTCGAGAATGGCCACGATCAGATTGTGCGGATCGGCATCGCGCAAGCCGCTGTTGTCGTGCAAGGGCGGCGCGACATGCGGCACGCCGCCCGCGTCGCGGCCATGACAGCCTGCGCACAGCGCCAGATAGCGATCGCGCGTGGGCGAGGCGTCGGCAGTAGCGACGGCGGGCACGGCGGCGTCGGTGGGCATGGGTGCGTCGCCGGTCAGATACACCACGATGGCCTGTAGATCCTCCGGCTTGAGCCGGCTGGTCGACAGGTTCACCACCTTGAGCATTTCATCCGACGCCACCGCCGGTGCAGCCACGCCGGTGGCCAGGTACGCATGCAAGCTCTTGCGATTCCAACCGCGCGCGCCCAGGCCGGCGGGAGTGAGGTCGGGTGCGGCGAAACGGCCAAGACGGTTGTTGCCGCTCAAAGGCTTGTCGCGGTCGACCTGTCCCAGCCAGCCGCGCGGGCTGTGGCATTCGCCGCAATGGCCCAGAGTTTCGACCAAGTATTCGCCGCGCTTCCACGCCGCCGATTGTCCCTGCGACGCCGGCTTGGCCTGCGCGCCGGCGAACAGCCAGTTCCAGGCATGGATGCCGGTGCGGATATTGAACGGGAAGCCGACGCCGTTGGCGCGGTTGTCCTGCTTCACCGCCGGCCGGGTCATCAGATAGGCGTAGATCGCATCGCTGTCTTCGCGGGCGATGGTCTTGTAGGAGACATAAGGCATCGCCGGGTACAGCTGATGGCCGTCGCGCGCTTCGCCGCGGGTGATGGTGTGGAAGAACTCATCGGCGCTGTAACGGCCGATGCCGGTTTCCGCGTCCGGGGTGATGTTGGTGCCGTGGATGGTGCCGAACGGCGAGGCCAGCGGAACGCCGCCGGCGAACGGCGCGCCGCCGTCGGCGGTGTGGCAGGCGGCGCAATCGGCCGCGGCGACCAGATAACGGCCGCGTTCGATCTGTGCGGGCTCGGCCTTGACCTGTACGGCGGGCCCGCGGTGATACCAGCGCGTAATCAGCCAGTCGATCGCCAGCCACGCCAGCACGATCAGCACCAGCCACAGAATCCGGCGTTTCCAGCGACGCTTGCTCATCGCGAGGTCTCCTCGTCGCCGGTCAACTTCACCTGCATCAGCACCAGGTGCTCCACCGCCTGGTAATAGCGGACGTAACCGGTGCAACGGCACAGATGCGGATTCAAGGCCTCGGTGACCAACTCGCGCACTTGCTCGCGGGTGTAGCTGGGCGCCTTGTGCTTGGCCAACCGCTCCAACAGCACGGTCGCGGCGTTGACGAAGCCGGGGGTGCAATAGCCGCATTGAAAACTGAAGTGATCCAGGAACGCCTGCTGCACCGGCGACAGCTCGGTCAGCTTGCCGGTCTCATCGTGCTTGGCGTGGCCCTCGACCGTGCGGATGCGCTTGCCGTTGAAGTAGTGCGCGCCGGTGATGCAGCTGCGCACCTCGCGCGGGCCTTGTTCGTCGTCGACGATGACCGTGCAGGCGCGGCACACGCCCTGGCCGCAGCCGAAGCGGGTGCCGGTGAGGCCGAGGTATTCGTGCAGCACATCGACCAGCATCATGTCGTCGGGCACGTCGATCGGGCCGTGCTTGCGTTCGTTGATGGTCAACGACAGCGGAATCAGACGCAGGCTGGAGGCGCTCATGCTTCGGTCTCCTGCTTGGCGGCGGTGGCTGGAGCGGCGTCGGCGGCCGCGTAGGCGGCCAGAATCTTGTCGGCGGTCACCGGCAGTTCGCGGAAGCGGTGGCCGGTGGCGTGGGCGATGGCGTTGACGATGGCCGGAACGATCGGAATCATCACCACCTCGGCCATGCCCTTGGGCGGATCGGTCGCCGAAATCGGCGGCAACACCTCGCCGGTCTGCCGCCACACCGCGACGTCGCGCGCGCGCGGCAGGGTGTAGCGGTTGAAGTTCCAGTCGCCGTCGCCGGGGCCGCCTTCGTACAGCGGCAAGAATTCGTGCAGCGCATGGCCGATGCCCATCGCCAACCCGCCTTGCAGCTGGCTCGACACCAACTCGGCGACGATCGGCGTGCCGCATTCGAGCACCGAATGATGGTTGAGCAGATCGACCTTGCCGGTGGCGGTGTCGACCGCGACCTCGGCGATGGTGCCGATGGCGCTGTAATACACCACGCCGGCGTTGTTGCGTTGCACCGGTGGGTACTCCACGCGAGTGCGTTCGATGATGCGGTAGCCGTGCGCGGTCGCCGTACCCAGGCCGCCGCCGTTGCCGTTGCCCCAGCGCAGCGCGACGCCGTCCAGCGGCAGGCGCGTGTCGCCGGGCAGCGGAAATTCGGCTTCGGCCCATTGCCAGCGGTTGAGGTAATGCACCACCGCGCCGGTGGCCAAACCCGCGGCGTAGGCCTTTTCGATCAACTGCTTCATCGGCAGCGGGGTCAACCCGCCCGCGGTGAGTTTGCCCTCGACCCAGCGCGCGTCCTCGCGCCGCACCGACAGCGGCGACAACTGGCCGCCGCCGAAGCCCTGGCCCCAGATCGCCAACGCCGCCGGCCACAGGCCCTGGGTGAACAATAACCGCGCCGCCTCGCGGGTGGCGTGGCTGAAGAAATACGAAGAATTGCTGGCGCTGCTGGGGCTGGCGTAGTTAGGCGTCCAGCGCGGATTGCCGACGTGCGCGTCCTGGGTGGCTTGCGACATCAGCCATGGATCGTCGGTGGCGATCATCGGCAACTGCGACCAATCGGTTTCGCCGGTCAGCACCTCGTCGGCCGGCCGGCCTAACCACTGCGCGCAGACCACGGCCTGGCTGGTGGCCATGCCGGTGCCCATCTCGATGCCGGTATGGCGCAGCAGCACTCGGCCCTGCGGATCGATCGAAACCTCGGCGAACGCGGCCTCGCCGCCGGTGCCGAAATCCTTTTGCACGCAACCGAAACCCACGCCATAGCGCTTGCCCGGATGGGCCGCCTCGTATTCGGCCTTGCGCTTGGCGCGGCCGGTCCACAGCGGGTGTTCGCGCGATTTGCGCAGCACTTCGTCGGCGCGCTGGGCGCCGCCGGGAATCGCGCCCTGGGTGTTCTTCATGCCGGTGGCGAACACGTTGCGCAGCCGCAGTTCGATCGGATCGAGCTTGAGTTCGGCGGCGATCTCATCGATCAGCATCTCGGTCGCGCCCATGCTCTGCAGGGTGCCGTAGCCGCGCGCCGAACCGGCGTCGAGCGCGCGCGAGGCGATCACGGTGCTGCTCAGATCGCTGCGCGGAAAGTAATAGATCGATTGCGCCGCGGTCGCCGCGACCAGACACACCGACGGCGAGAAGTTCATGCGCCCGCCGCCGTCGCCGAGCATGCGGCCCTGAAACACTTCGAACTTGCCGCTGGCGCGGTCCAGCCTGAGCCGGTAATGCATGCGGAAGCTGTGGCGCTTGAGGCTGGACTGGAACTGCTCGTAACGGTCGTTGGCCAGACGCACCGGCCGGCCGTCGCCATACAACGCCGCCATCAGCGCGACGAACGGAAACGGGTTGTGATCCTTGGAGCCGTAACCGACCGTGTAGCACGGATGCAGCACCAGCCGCTTCACTCCGAAACGGCTGGCGGCCAGCATCGGCGGCCCGAGTTCGGCGATTTCGTTCGGCGACTGGGTGGCGCTGACCAGATGCAAGGTGCCGGTGGCGGCGTCGAACCAGCCGTTGGCGTTGTCCAGCTCCATCGCCGCGGTGTCGATGGATTGCGAGAAGTACTCGCGTTCGATCGTCCACTTGCCCGGCTCGGCGCGGTCCAGTTCGGCCGCCATCGCATCGGCGTGGGCGACGCCCTGCGCATCGAGCTTGCCGCCGGCATCGCCGACGACCCATTCGGGGTTGTGCTTCTTGTAGCCGGTCGGGAACAGCACCGTGTCCTTGTAGCTGGAATAGGTATCGTCGGCGAACGCATCGGCGCCGCCGACGCGGACATAGCGGAACGTCGCCCACGGCGCGCGCTCCAGCGGCCCGGTGCTCTCGCCCCAGCGGATGTTCCGCTCGCGGAACTTGAGCCGGCTCTTGGCCGCGCGGAAGCGGGCGAAGTCGTTCCAGATCAACAAGGCCACCGCATGGCCGAGATAGGCCGGGGTCTTGCCTTCCGGCAGCAGCATGTCTTCGCCGTAGAAGGCGGGGAAGGCGACGCCGTCGCGGGCCAGATCGGCGGCGGTGACGATGCGGTCGGGTTGCAGATCGGCGGGCAACACCGACAAGTCGAAGCCTTGGTAGATCCGGTCGGCGCGGTTCGCGCGCAGCAGCATCGCGTGGGCTTGTTCGCGCGGCCAGCCGGGCAGATCGCGCGAACGCATGTCGTAGCTGAAGATTTTTTCGCCGCTGACCTTGGCGGTGGCGTCGGTGCGGTAACGCACTTTGCCGGTGGCCGGATCCCAGGGCAGCGGCCGCAGCCGTTCTTTTTCGAACAAGGCCGCGAGCGCGGCGCTGCCGGGCGTGGCGACGTAGACGGAAATGCCGGCGACCACGCTGCATTTAAGGAAGTCGCGACGGCT
The DNA here is from genome assembly GCF_036961695.1 of Pseudomonas sp. CGJS7. NCBI lineage: Bacteria > Pseudomonadati > Pseudomonadota > Gammaproteobacteria > Pseudomonadales > Pseudomonadaceae > Pseudomonas > Pseudomonas sp. CGJS7. Next base: position 4,752 of record NZ_JBAMDI010000026.1, read on the forward strand.
CAAGCGGGCTGGCATGGGCGGAAACTCCGGCTGGCTCTGCGGCCATAGTGGCGCATAAAACCAGCGAAAACCCAGTGAAGTCGAGCGCGACGATGGTCTCAGCACAGCGCGCGTGCCGTTGCGGCAAATGGCGGTTGAGGCCGGAGCATGCCGACGGCGGAAGAAGTGATCCGCTGCGGCGCGCCGAGCCGGCCGGTTTCAGCCGGACTTATCGAGCCATCGCCGGATCGCCTGCGCGGCGGCGTCGGGGCAGGCTTGCAGCAGGAAGTGCGGTGCCGGGATTTCGATGCAATGGGTCTGGAGCTGGCTGCCGCAGCGACTACGCGGTCTTCGCCGGCTAAAAATACAGACATGGCACTTGCTCTTGCCGCAACGCAGCATCGATGTCCCACCGCCGTCCCGACCGGGCAGAACGATGCAGCGGGCCGGACTCATGCGCTGGCGGATTCGTCCAGGCGCGCGCTCAGCCGGTCCAGGGACTTGAGCATCAGCGCGCGATGGCGCGCGAGCTTCATCCAGGTCGGCAAGCGGGAGATCATGGTTTTGTTGGGCGTCGCGCAGCGGCGTTCGCGCTGGTCGGCGGCGACATAGCGGCGCAACTCATCGATGTGTTCGGCGTTGTAGGCCCACAGCAAGCCGGCGCGGGTGCGTTCGATCAAGCGCAGCGGCATGCCGAAATGCGGGTCGTGGCCTTCGCGGTCGCGCTCGCGGCGCGCTTCGACGGCGACGTTGCTGGCGCGCTTGCACAGCGGGCAATCCACCGCGATCGCCTCGGGCAGTGCGGTCGCCAGCCAATCGCGGACTTCGATCGGCCAGTTGCCGGCGCTGGGTCGGATTCGATCGACGCAGAGCCATTGGTAGCCGCAATAACCACAGGGCCGGCGACCGGTCACCCGCAACTTGCCCCACCAATCGCTGCGTTCGCTGCGCGCGTCCAGGCCGCACTGGCCGCAGACGAAGACCGCGGTCCATTGCCGATCCGCCCAAACCGCGCGAACCGCGCCGGCGCGGCCGCAACGCGGGCACGACACCTCGATCCGGCTGGCGAACGAACTCAACCATTGGCCGCTATCGCGATGGCGGATCGGTTCGCTCATTCGGCTCGCGCGCGGCCCGCGCTCAGCACTCGATGACGTTGACCGCCAGACCGCCGCGCGAGGTTTCCTTGTACTTGTCCTGCATGTCGCGGCCGGTATCGCGCATGGTCTTGATGACCTTGTCCAGGCTGACCTTGTGCTTGCCGTCGCCGCGCATCGCCATACGGTAGGCGTTGATCGCCTTGACCGCGCCCATCGCGTTGCGCTCGATGCAGGGAATCTGCACCAGCCCGCCGATCGGATCGCAGGTCAGGCCCAGGTTGTGTTCCATGCCGATTTCCGCGGCGTTCTCGATCTGGCTGGCGCTGCCGCCGAGCGCGCCGACCAAACCGGCGGCGGCCATCGAACAGGCCACGCCGACCTCGCCTTGGCAGCCGACTTCGGCGCCGCTGATCGAAGCGTTTTCCTTGTACAGGATGCCGACCGCGGCCGCGGTCAGCAGGAAGTTGCGCACGCCCTGCAGATTGGCGCCGGGGCAGAAGCGATCGTAGTAATGCAGCACCGCCGGAATGATGCCGGCCGCGCCGTTGGTGGGCGCGGTGACCACGCGGCCGCCGGCGGCGTTTTCTTCGTTGACCGCGAGCGCGTACAGGTTGACCCAGTCGAGCACGGTCAGCGGATCGCGCATCGCCGCTTCGGGCTTGCCCGACAATTCGGCGAACAAGGCCGGCGCGCGCCGCGAGACATGCAGACCGCCCGGCAGAGTGCCGGTCTCGCGGATGCCGCGGGTCACGCAGGACTGCATCGCCGCCCAGATTTCGTCCAGGCCGGCATTGATTTCTTCATCGCTGCGCCAGACCCGCTCATTGGCCATCATCAGCTCGGCGATGCTCAAGCCGCTGCGCTGGCACTGCGCGAGCAGTTCGTCGCCGGAATGGAACGGATAGGGCAGATCGGTGGTGTCGGCGACGATGCGGTCTTCGGCCGCCTCATCCTGATTGACCACGAAGCCGCCGCCGACCGAGTAGTAATCGCGCGTGGCGATCACCCCGCCGTCGGCATCGAAGGCGGTGAAGCGCATGCCGTTGGTGTGGAACGGCAGCTTCTGGCGCTTGTTCATGATCAGATCGTGCTTCTCATCGAAGCCGATCTCATGCTGGCCGAACAAACGGATGCGCTTGCTCTTGCGGATGCGTTCAAGCGCCTCGGGAATGATGTCCGGATCGATCTGGTTCGGCCAATGGCCTTCCAGGCCCATCAACACCGCCTTGTCGGTGCCGTGGCCGCGGCCGGTCAGCGCCAGCGAGCCGAACACCTCCGCGCGCACGCGCACGGTGCGGGCCAGATCGGCCCCGGCCTCGCCGTTGCCGCAGCCCTCGATAAGCCAGCGCTCGATGAAGCGCGCGGCCGCGCGCATCGGGCCGACGGTATGCGAAGAACTCGGACCGACGCCGATCTTGAACAGGTCGAAAGTGCTGACTGCCACGGGCTTGCTGCTCCAACGAAAGGGGTCGGACATTGCTGGCGTGCCGCGCGGCCGGACCCAGGGTCCGCGCCGCGGGGGCGAGAAGGCGCATATTCTACGCGCGACCTGCCATCGCCCGCGCCGTGTTTACGGCCGCGGACCTGGTTTCCCGCCATACCACGGCGCATTGACGCCGCCCCTAGCAGGACCGGACTGTGCTGACTTTGTTCCAACGCGACGACTGCCACCTGTGCGACCTGGCCTTGGAGGTGCTGGCGCAAGCGCGCGCGCCCGAGTTCGAGAGCGTTTTCATCGATGAGGATGAGGCGCTGGAGGCGCGCTATGGGGCGCGGGTACCGGTGTTGCGCGATGAGGGGCGGGGGGTGGAGTTGGATTGGCCGTTCGATGCGGGGCGGGTGGCTGAGTGGCTGGGAGCGGGTTGAGGCGATGTTTGCCGGTCTGCACGACAGTCTGCTGGTGGGTTATCGCGTCGATGGCGAGGAGCGGCGGCTGAGCTTGTTGCTGCGTCCGCATCACGGCAGCGCGCCGGGGCCGTTCCGGATCGAGTTCGAGGGCGTGTACGCGCATCGCTTCGACGCGCCGCTGCTGCCGGCGATCTTGTCGGACTTGGAGGAAGCGTCCGCCTCGCGGCTGATCGAAGAAGAATGGGACCAGATCCGGCCGCGCATGCGCGGTAATGGTTGGCCTGGCGGCGATTGGGCGATCGATGATCTGGATGCCGCGCGGACCTATGTCGAGCGCGAAGGCTTGAAGGCTTATCGGCTGAGTTCCAGCTACGGCCTGGACGGTTGGATCCTCGCCCGTTCGGCGCGGATGCTTTCGAACTGGCCGTGAGCCCCTGTAGGAGCGGCGCGAGCCGCGACCGGGACAACACAGTTACCTCGAAAATTCGGCGTAGTTGCGTTGTCGCAGTCGCGGCTCGCGCCGCTGCCTCTAGAAAGCCATTCAGCACCAAGCGACCTTGCGATCAATGATCTCAATCGGTAAGAGCAGCATATGAGCGAACTAAAGAGAGAAATCCCTCTAGCACTCGTTACTGCCTGGTCCAATTATGGCGCCGTTTCCGGCGCCGTAATCGATCGGCAGTTCATAGACAGAGGTTTTTCGGGTGTGCAGGCGCAAATAGATTTCATCAGAAGCGTTTACGGCCCAAATGCCTACGAGGCCGATATTGAAGCCCACTCGAGCCTTGAAGCGTTTATGCGTATGCGTGGCTTGGCAGATGAGATTGACACAACAGTCGCCATTGCGCTCAATGGAGATGAGAGCCAGCTAGACAGTATCTGGCTTACCATTCTTGATGATCCTAGGCTTCCGAGTTTTTTGAAGCAGGACGCGTTGCGCAACTTGTCCAACGAGCGATATGAAGCTCTCATTGCGCCTCATGTCCCGGCCTTGAAGAAAGCACTGCTAGAAGAACAGTCAACTGTTTGCCGACTCTATGTGGAGCCGGCGATAGCATTGCTCGACAAGGAGGCGATCAGCCTGCGCAAAGAAGTGTTCAATGCTGTTATGTCGGACGCCTATGGTGCGCTGGGTTTTGAGGCCGTAAAGAAGAAGCAGAAGGTCAATATTTATCGAAAGCAACTTTCCTCTAGCTATGCCGTCGTCATCGAGCCTGATGTTGTAACGCTAGGCAGGGATTGCAGACTTGATAAAAGATATCGTTCGCCGCTTATCTATTGGCCACTGCTTACCTACGACAAATCCTGCTATCTGACTTCAGCGAGTGGCGAAGATAAGTTTTTTCACTTTTCGTCGGGAGTCAGAAGCATTGCATCTGAGCGGAGATGCCGCTATGACAGCACGCTTTCTTTAGAGGTCATGGTCAGGGCAGACGCACTATGGTGCGAAATCGCTCTCGCTCCCTTTGAGCAAATCGTGAAGCAGATTGAGAGCTGATCGCTGTCTTCTTGTGTAAATGGAGGTTCCGGAAAACGGGCTCTTTCCTTTCTCTGTGACCGCAAGCGCTTGGTACGGCTCGATTCTTGGCGATACAGTCACCTGGCGTATTTCTCCGGCGGTTCTATCCCGAGGCATCTTTTCGTAACGGGCTTGTCGCCAGCGGTCCAAATAACCGTCGCTGCTTCACGAGCGAGGGCTGCGACGGGTTTGGCGTCCCGGAGCCTTGCGCACAAGCCGAAAACAGTCAGCGGCAAGACAAAAGGCCTCGCCCGCGCACGCCGGGGCTTGCGCGCAAAGCGCGAAGGCTTGCGAGCGCGAAGCGCAACGGGTTGCGTGCGAGGCTCGCGATACCGGCCGCAAGCCGAAATGCTTCGCGGTCGGCACGTAGGGTTTGCGCGCAAGGCTTTTTGGCTTGCGATCGCAAGGCAAAAAGTGTCGCGCGCAAGGCGTTGGGTGTCGCGTACGAGGCGTCAGAGGCCAAGGTCGGGATTCTGCGGCTTGCGCTCGAAGCTTTAAGCCTTGCGCTTGGTCCGCTGCGGCTTGCGCTTGGAGCGCCGAGCGCGGGCATCGGAGCGATTCGATACGGCATTGGAGCCGAGCGGCTTGCGAATCGGTCCAGAAGAGCCGGGGGCTGCCCCCAGTGGGGCCGGCTTGGGACGGCGAGCGCCGCGTTTGCGGTGTACTGGGCTGCGACCGGTGTGTCGGAAGACGACGGTCGGGTGGGGCAGGGATCAGGCCGGGCGCATGGTCTTGAGGTTGCGGTCCATCTGCTCGGCCCAGAGCCAAAACACTTGAGCCAGGGCGCTGCGGCGGGATTGATCGCGTTGAGCGAAAGCAGGTGCGGGTGCGGTGGCCGGGTCGATGGTGCCGGCGATGCCGATCAGTTCATCGTGAAAGGCTTGTAAGGCTAGGAAGGTATCGAGAGGAACGACCACGGTCCGCGTGAGCGGTGTGGGCGAGGTTTTTCGTGGCATGAGCGCGTTCCTTGTCCATGGATTGATGGCCCGCGCAGCGCGAATGCACCGGCGGGATGTCGGGAGGTTAGAAGCCGCACAAACACGGTGGGCGTATTCCCCTTGCGGGTGTTGTATTAGCCCCCTCCCGACGCATGAAACAAACGCCGGTGCGCCTGCGAAGCAGGCGCAAAAAAACCACCAAGTAACGGAGGTGGAATCCGGTTTGTGAGGAGCTTCTAAACTCCGATGTCGAGATTGATAGTTGGACAATCCGCTGTCAACGGGTGGTTGCGAGAAATACAAGCGATGCGAGATGTTTCTGGCTGAGATGCAGCAAATGCTTCGATGAAAGGCACCATATAAACTGACTGATCTGCACTGCCCCGCTTCGGGTTGCTCTGATGTCGTCGACGTATCTACGACTCCGAGGTGCGATCATCAGTGCTCAGAGGTGCAAGAACAAAAAGTAGCGCTGGCAAGAATGACAACCATGACAGGGATGGCCATGAAAACAACCGCAGCAATTACCTTTCTCTTTCTATCGGCATGTGCAAGCGCGTCACCTGTTGATCCAGCGCCTGCGACTGCGGAGACGTGGGTCCAGGGGTCGGTTGGATTCGCGCCATCCACGAAGAATGAACTCCCGACTGCAAGGTACACCCAAGTACAAGATGGAGAGTTGGATGCAGCGCTGGCTCAGCTCGATTCCAGCCAGTTTGTTCCACTGTCCAAGGAAGGTCTTCAGAAGAACTTTCCGGTTGCTGCCTCGCGACTGCCTTTAGTAGGGCGCTATTACCTTGTGCGAGGGCCATCTAATGAGGGAGGAGGGGGTTACACTGTTTACTACAAGTCTGGAGACTTGTTGATTTTGCACACTCAGATGGGTGGGTGTGGCAAGCCTTTGAAGGCGGCTTTTGTCGTTGCGTTAGATGCGGACATCAAAAATTTGTACGGCGGGTGCTCTGGGGTCATGTAGCGCCAGTCTGAATCTTTCGGGATTCCAATGGCTGGTGAATCCGATGTCGCGCTGTTGCTGACATCGGAACAAAAAGCGCCGCGATAGTCGCGGCGTTTTTGTTTGCACTTATTCGCATCTGTTCGATGCAATCACTCGCGCATCAATCGAGCGCCGCTGCATATCCGGTAACGACGATCCGGCTCTGCAACGCGCTGGACAACGCAGGTGTTTCGAAACCTTCGACGTTGTCGAGTTGTCGCAGTCGCGGCTCGCGCCGCTCCTACAGGTAGATCGCGCGGCTTACTTCGCCGCCGCAAACACCACCTTGGTGCTCACCGCCACTTCATTCGGAATGATCGACGTATCGGCCCAATCGCCGCCACCGACATTGAAGTCCAAGCGCTTGACCGTGGCCTTGCCCGCCAACACCGGCTTGTCGCCCGGCGTCCAGGTGAAGTTCAACGTCACCGGCTTGGCCACACCGCGCAGGCTCAAGCTGCCGTCGGCGGCGTAGTTGTTTCCGCCCAGGCTGCGGAACTTGGTCGCAGTGAACCGAGCCTGCGGAAACTTGGCGATGCTGAAGAAATCCACGCCCTTGAGCGTGTCGTCGCGTTCGGCGTTCTTGGTGTTGGCGCCGGCCATCGGGATCACCACGTCGAGTTTGGACGTCGCCAGTTGCGCGGGGTCGAAGCTCAGGCGCGCGGTGAAGCCGGGCAAGCTGCCGGCGAAGACCTCGCCCTGGTACTTGGTGGCGAAGGTCAGGCTCGAGCCGCTTTGTTGGACGTAGTCTGCGGCGAAGGCGGGCGCGGCGGCGGCGAGCAGGGTCGCGGCCAGGGCGAGGGATTTAATCTGCATCGATGTTCTCCGAAGAGGAGGAGGGGGAGGAGGCGGGAGGGAGGTCGTCGAGGGACGAATCGCGTTCGGCCCGGCGGCTGCGCGGGCCTCGCGGCAGCATCCGGGTCAAGGTGGCGTCGTTCTGGAACAGGTGGTGGTAGAACGCGGCGGCGGCATGCGCCAGCACCAGCGCCAGCAGCAACCAGAAGCCGTATTCGTGCAGCTTGTGGCTGAGTTGGGCGAGATCGTCGCTGCGCGCGGCGATCTTGGGCAGGTTGAACAGGCCGAAGTACTGCAGCGGGTAGCCCGCCGAGGAGTTGAACATCCAGCCGGAAATCGGCAAGGCGAACATCAGCGCGTACAAGGCCCAGTGGGTCAGCGAGGCGATGCGCTCCTGCCAGTGCGGGGTGCCTTCGACCGGTTTGGGCGCGCCGGCGTAGAGGCGCCACAGCAGGCGCAGCACCACCAGGGTCAGCAAGGTCAGGCCCAGCGATTTATGCAGGGCGTAGATCTTGATCTTCGACGGTCCGTTGCTCATGTCGACCATGGTCAGGCCGATCACGGCGATGGCGGCGATCAGCAGCACCACCAGCCAGTGCAGCAGTTGGCTCACGGCGCCCCAGCGATCGTGGGTGTTTTTCAAAGTCATCGGCTGGGCTCCGGATCGGGCTTGGCTGTGGAATCGGTGGAATCGGTGGGTTCGAGAGCGGGATCGGTGTCGGCGGCCGGATCGGCCGCGCCGGTTTGCGGCGCGGCGCCGACGAATTTGTCGCGCACCGCTTCGGCTTCGATGCGCAGTTCCACTTCGTCGCCGATCACCGATTTCCACGCGTCGATCCCGAACGCGGCGCGGCTGAGCCGCGCGGTCGCCGAGAATCCGGCGGTGCGGTGGAACGGCGGCAGCGGGTGGCGCTTGAGTTGGTTGAGCTTGACGTCCATGCACAGCGGCTGGGTGACGCCGTGCAAGGTCAGTTGGCCGCAGACCTGGGCGCGGTCGGCGTCGCCGGCGACCGGTTCGACCCGCTCGGAGACGAAGCGGGCGATCGGATAGCGCTTGGCGTCGAGCAGGTTGGACGCCAGCGTGGCCTTGTTCCATTTCGCGTCGCCCAGGTCCAGCCGGGTCAGCGGCACCTGCACGTCGAGTTTGGCGCTGCGCCAGTCGTCGCGGTCGAAGCTGAGGGTGCCGGCGCTGCCGGACACGGTGCCGATGGCCTGGGAGAAGCCGGCGTGGGAAATCGCGAACGCGACCCGGGTGTGGACCGGGTCGAAGCCGTAGGTCTCCGCTTGCGCCGCGGACGCGGCCACGGGCAGCGCGAGCAGCGCGGCCAGGGCGATGACGCAGCGGTGAGTGAGAGACATGGCAGCTCCGGCAAGGTTCGGGGGATTCTAGGCATAGCCGCGCAAGCCCGTGTAGAGGCGTGCGCAACGATCCGTTTCGGCGGTCCGTCCCGCGTGTGGATCGACCGGAAACCGACGGCCGCTGCGGGGCACAAGTTCCGTGACTTGCCTCGCAGGGCCGATTCGCCGAGCCTAGTGCATGGGGAAAGGCGGGGGGCGCGCATTGCCGGATGGTCAGGCGGTGGCCAGCTTGCGGTCAGGCCAATGTCAGCGGAGCGTCATGTGCGGCCGCCGTTTGCCGCCGCAACGGCCTGCTAGGACAGCATGTTTCATGGGAAGAGGGATCGGGATGCTGCGAACGCTGTTATGCGCCTGCTTGTGCGCCTGGGTGCCGTTTGCGGCCGGCGCCGGCGTGCCCGAGGCACCGCGAGCGCGCATCATCGGTGTCGCCGACGGGCTGCCGTCGAGCAAGATCAACGGCATGGCATTCGACCATGCAGGTTATTTGTGGCTTGCCACCACCGACGGGTTGGCGCGTTACGACGGCATCGGCATGAAAGTGTGGCGGCACATGCCGGACGATCCGGCCTCGCTGCCCGGCAACGACCTGACTCTGGTCACCGTCGACGACCGCGACCGCATCTGGGTCTCGGCCGAGGGCCGCGGTCTGAGCATGATGGACGCGCAGCGCAACGGCTTCGTCCACTACCGCCGCGCCGAGCATCCGCAGATCGGCAGCGACGACACTTTCGCCGTGGCCAGCCGCAACGGCGAGATCTGGTTCGGCACCTACGGCGGCGGCCTGCACCGGCTCGACCGCAACGGCCGGATCGTGCGCTTCATGCCCAAGGACGGCGATCCGCGCAGCCTGCCGTCGGACACGGTGCTGTCGTTGAGTTTCGACGCGCGCGGCGAGTTGTGGATCGGCACCTTCAAGGGCCTGGCGCGCTGGACCGGCAGCGATTTCGAACGCATCGCCGTGCCCGGCGAGGATCCGGCGCCGTGGGTGTTCTCGGTCACGCCCAGCGGCGATCAGCTGTGGGTCGGTACGAAGACCGGGCTGTATCGGCGCGAGCGCGACGGCCGCTGGAACAATCCCGATTATTCGGTGATGTTCGGCAATCTCAATGCGGTGCTGACCATGGCGCCGGACAGCGGCGGCAACTTCTGGCTCGGCACCCAGCGCAGCATCTGGCGCGCCGCGCCCAACGCGGTGCCGCTGCCGATGCCGTTGGGTCCGGCGCGGCCTGCGCGGCCGGTGCTGCAGATCGTCGGCCAGGACGACGGCTCGTTCTGGTTCCCGCTGGCCGGCGTGGGCGTGGGCTATCTGCGTTCGGATTGGCGCCGTATCGCCCAGTACTCGCGCGAGCGCGGCAGCCTCAGCAGCGAGCTGTACACCGCGCTGACTCCGGCCGCGCGCGGCGGTTTCTGGTTGCTCGGCGCGCGCGGCGAAATCGAGCGCCTGGGCATGGACGGCACGGTCGAACCGGTCAGCGACGGCCCGCACGATGCGATGGGCAAGGGCGGGCTGCCCAACACCGCGATCGAAGACCGCCAAGGCCGGCTGTGGATCGCCACCAGCCGCAACAACCTGGTGCGGCTGGATCCGTCCGGCGTCTGGCGCGATTGGAGCGCCGACACGCCCGATCCGGTGATGCCCGGCGAACCCAACCGGATGGAGATCGCGCCCGACGGCACGCTGTGGATTTCCTACCTCACCCAAGGCCTGCAACAGCGCGATCCCGACAGCGGCAAGGTGCTGACCACCATCGCCGCCGGCGACCGCCAGGGCATCGGCAACGCCGATTTCGACGCGATCGGTTTCGCTCCCGACGGCGCGTTGTGGATCGCGTCGGGCGACGGCCTGTTGCGCCGCGACGCGGCCAGCAACGTCATGCGCAAGGCGCCGGGCCTGCCGGCGGACCGGGTGTTCGGTTTCGTGTTCGAAACCTCCGACAGTCTGTGGCTGCAACGCTTGAACGGTCTGGAACACTACCTGCGCCAGAACGGGCGTTGGACGCTGGAAACCAGGGTTGGAGTGGAAGACGGGATTCCCGCGGTGGAAGGCACCGCGCTGTTCCGCGACCGGATCGGCCGGATCTGGCTGCCGACCTCGCGCGGCCTGTTCCGCTGGGATCCCAAGCAGCGCCGGCTGCGCCGCTTTGGCGTGCAGGACGGCATGAGCAGCCAGGAGTTCCTGCGCCGCGCCTCGGTGCTGACCCGCGACGGCGTGCTCGCCGCGTCGCTGTCGGACGGCAGCGTGGTGCTGATCGATACCGCCCTGGCCGATCCGCCGCCGCGTCAGCCGCGTCTGGTCTGGCATCAGTTGGATGTGCGCCGGCACGGCCGCTGGGTGCCGCTGCCGTTGCAGAACAAACCGCAGGTGTCGGGTTCGGAAGGCGCCTCGCGCTATTCCGGGTTGCCGAGCCTGGCCCCGGACGATCGCGAAATGCGCGTGCAGATGCGTTTGCTGTCGTTCGACGATCCGCAATCCAACCGCTACTACACCCGCCTGGACGGCTACGACAACGACTGGGTCGCGGTCGGCGACAGCGGCGAGCGGGTGTTCGCGGGCCTGCCGCCGGGCAATTACGTGATGCAAGCGCGGGCGATGGACGCCAACGGCAACGTCGCCGATGCGCGCAAGCTGGAATTCAATGTGCGTCCGCCGTGGTGGCGCACGCCGCCGGCGTTGGCGGCCTTGCTCGGATTGCTGGTGTTGGCGGCCTGGGGCGGCACGATGGCGTATCGGCGCCGGCTGGCGCGCCGTTTGAACTGGCAGCGCGCCGAACACGAACGCGAAGTGGCCAAGCAGGCTTCGCTGGCCAAGACCCGGTTCCTGGCGACGCTGGGGCATGAGGTGCGCACGCCGATGACCGGCGTGTTGGGGATGAGCGAGTTGTTGCTGGATACGCCGCTGGATCAGAAGCAGCGGGGGTACACGGAATCTATTCGCCGCGCTGGCGAACACCTGTTGCGGTTGGTCAACGACGCGCTGGACCTGGCCCGGATCGAATCGGGCCGCCTGGAACTGGCGGCCGAGCCGTTCGACCTGCGCGCGATGGTCGATCAGGCCGCCGACTTGATGCGGCCGCTGGCGCAGCAACGCGGTCTGGGTTTCGAAGTGCGCATGGCCGCCAACGCGCCGCACGGTTTGCGCGGCGACGGCAGCCGGGTCTGCCAGATTCTGCTCAATCTGCTCGGCAACGCGATCAAGTTCACCGAGCACGGCAAGGTCAGTTTGCTGGTCGAAGCGCTGAGCCCGCAGGGCGTGCGTTTCGAAGTGGCCGATACCGGCCCGGGCCTCAACGAAGAACAGAAGGCGCGCTTGTTCCGCCGCTTCGAGCAGGCCGAGGGCGCGCGCACCGCGGCGCGTTATGGCGGTAGCGGGTTGGGCTTGGCGATCAGCCAGGAGCTGGCCGCGGCGATGGAGGGGCAGATCGCGGTGTTCAGCGAGCCGGGGCAGGGCGCGCGGTTCGTGTTCGATTTGCCGTTGGCGGTGGCTGAGGTTCCGCAGGCGGTGGCGGGTTCAACGCCGGAGCCTGGCTTGCGTGGCTTGCAGGTTGGGCCGCGGGCTGTGCTTTTGGTCGAAGACGATCCCACCGTCGCCGAAGTCATCGCCGGCCTGCTGCGCGCGCAGGGCCATCGGGTCAGCCACGTCGCCAACGGTTTGGCCGCGCTGGCCGAAACCGCGACCGCGCCGTTCGATCTGGCCTTGCTCGATCTGGACTTGCCCGGCATCAACGGCCTGGATCTGGCCCGGCAGTTGCGCGCGCAAGGCTTCACCCAGCCGCTGGTGGCGGTGACCGCGCGCGCCGACGCCGATGCCGAGCCGCAGGCCAGCGCGGCCGGCTTCGACCGTTTCCTGCGCAAACCGGTGACCGGCGCGATGCTGGCCGAGGTCTTGCGCGAGATCGCCGAGAGCGCCGCCGACGCGACCTCCCCGGGTCCAGGTCCGTGACCCGAGGCGCAATTGCGCAAACCCGTACCGTTGCCGCCCGACGCTGAACGGCCCGCGCCCGCTCCGCGCTTGCGCCCGGGGGGAGCCGTTGCGACGATAGCGCACCGGCTTTACCGGGAGAGAATCGCTCGCGGCCCAGGAGGAGTCCGTGTTGGGACGTAGTTGGTGTCTGCTCCTGTTGCTGCTGTGTTGCGCGCAGTTCGCCACCGAGGCGATGGCGCGCCTGCCGGAGACTCCGCGTTTCCGCCGGTTCGGGCAGGAACAAGGCTTGCCCAAGTCGGTCGTGGCGATGGAGATGGACCATCAGGGCTATCTGTGGATCGCCAGCGAAGACGGCCTGGCGCGTTACGACGGCGTCGAGTTCGCGCTGTGGCGCCACACCATCGGGCTGAGCGGTTCGCTGCCCGACAACATGCTCGAAGACATCTACATCGACGCCGGCGATCGCATCTGGGTGGCCAGCCGCGACGGCTTGAGCTATCTGGGCGCCGACCGCAAGGAATTCGTCCGGGTGTCCTTCGAAGGCGCCGATGCGCCGTGCACCGACAACGTTTCCTATCTCACCGGCACGCCCGACGGCAATATCTGGACGGCGACCTACGACGGCCACATGTGCCGGATCTCCGCCGACGCCAAGAACGTGCGGCGCTTCGTGCCCGGCGTCGGCGCCGGCGCGCGGCTGCCGCGCGGTCCGGTCACCGCGTTGCTGGCCGATCCGCGCGGCCGCTTGCTGGTCGGCACCTTGAACGGTCTGGCCCGGTTCGAGAACGACCGCTTCGCCCCGATCGGACGCGACGAAACCGCCGGCGTGCGCATCGGCGAGTTGTCGCAGGACGCCGACGGCTCGATCTGGGTCGGCACTCAGCGCGGTCTGTACCGGCTCAGCGTGGACGACCGCATCAGCCCGGCGCCGTGGACCCTGGGCGAGGACGCCACCAACGCCATCGTGGTCAGCGACCTGTCGGGCGGGCGCTGGATCGGCACCACCGCCGGTTTGTACCGCATCGACGCCGACGACAACGTGCGCCTGCTGCAGGACGATGCCGGCGACGGCCTGTGGGATCGCCGCAGCGGACTGATGCAGATGTTGCGCGATGAGGAAGGCGGCATCTGGTTCGTCACGTACTCGCAAGGTCTGGTGTATTTGCCGCCGGACTGGAACCGCTTCGCTTCGGTCACCTCGGTCGGCGGCAGCCGCATCGACCGGCTCGACGCGCGCGACCTCGCCCCCGACGGCGAAGGCGGTTTCTGGATGCTCACCGCCACCGATCTGTACCGGCTGCGCGCCGGCAGCGGCGAGTTGGAACCGGTCGCCGACAGCCGCGGGCTGGGCCTGAAGTGGATGCACACGCTGTTCGCGCGCGCCGACGGCACGTTGTGGATCGGCCATTCCTCCGGCTTGAGTCTGTTCGATCCGAAAACCGGGCAAGCGCGGCGTTGGCCGTTCACGCCCGGCAGCGCCGACCTGGGCGCGACGGTGTGGTTTCTGCACGAACTGCCCGACGGCGGTTTGTGGCTGTGGTTCTCCGACGGTTCGGTGCGGCGTTACAACGCGCAGGGCGAAGTCTTGCCCGCGGGCGATGTCGAGAAGGTGTTCGCCAGCGCCGGCTTCCTGACCAGTTGGGCGACGCTGCGGCCCGGCCCTGACGGGCAGCCTTGGTTCGCCGGCGGCGCCGGCCTGCAGCGCTGGAATGGCGAGGGATTCGTGCCCGTGCCCGGCGGCGCGATCGGCGACATCCAGGCGATGAGTTTCGCCGGCCCGCAACGCTTGTGGGTCGCCCGCAGCGGTGCGCTGGAAGCGTATCGCTGGCAAGGCGGCAAGCTCACGCTTGAGCGCCGCATCGACAACACCGCCGATTACCCCGACACCAACGTCTCCGGCTTGCTGGTCAGCCGCAACGGCACGGTGTGGGCGACCACCACCCGCGGCCTGTTGATGGTTTCGGCCGATGCCAAGCGCCTGCGTTTGTTCGGCCTGGGCGACGGCATTCCCAATGTCGAACTCACCCGCACCTCGCCGCACCGCAACGCCGACGGTGTGGCCGCGGCGCTGTCGTTGGACGGGGTGGTGCTGTTCGATCTGGACACGGCGTTCCCCGGCGCGCGGCCGCCGCGGGTGACCTTGGAAAGCCTCAGCGCGCGGCGCGAGGAAGACGAGTGGTCCCTGGTGCCGGATCGGGGCTTGGTGCAACTGGAGTCCGACGACCGCGATCTGCGCATCGTCGCGCGCTTGATGTCGTTCCTGGACCCGCGTTCGCACGTCTACCGGTTCAAGCTGGAAGGCTACGATCCGGACTGGATCGAGCAGCGCGCCAACGGCGAACGGGTGTTTTCGCGGCTGGATCCGGGCGAATACCGATTGCTGGTCAAGGCTGCCGGCGCCGACGGCATCTGGTCGGAACCGGTGTCGTTCGCGCTGCATGTCAAGCCGCCGTGGTGGCGTTCCACCGGTGCGCAGATCGTGTTCTCGCTGCTGGGGGTGCTGGTGCTGGCGATCGGCGCGATCGCCTATCGGCGGCGCCTGGGCCGGCGCAGCGCGTGGCAGTTGGCGGTGCACAAGCGCGAGGTCGCCGAACAGGCCTCCGAAGCCAAGACCCGGTTCCTGGCTACGCTGGGGCATGAGGTGCGCACGCCGATGACCGGCGTGCTGGGGATGAGCGAGTTGTTGCTGGATACGCCGCTGGACGAAAAGCAACGCGGTTACACCGAGTCGATCCGGCGCGCGGGCGAGCACCTGTTGCGGTTGGTCAACGACGCCCTGGATCTGGCCCGGATCGAATCGGGCAAGCTGGAACTGGAGAGCCGCGCGTTCGATTTGCGCGCGCTGGTCGAGGAAGCCGCCAGCCTGATGCGGCCGCTGGCGCGTCAGCGCGGGCTGGCGTTCGAAGTCGAGGTCGCCGCGAGCGCGCCGCTGGGGTTGCGCGGCGATCCCAGCCGGGTCTGCCAGATTCTGCTCAACCTGCTCGGCAACGCGATCAAGTTCACCGAGCACGGCCGGGTCGGTTTGCGGGTGGACGCGCTGGCGCCGCAGGGCGTGCGTTTCGAAGTGTCCGACACCGGCCCCGGGCTCAACGAAGAACAAAAGGCGCGGCTGTTCCGCCGCTTCGAACAAGCCGAAGGCGCGCGCACCGCGGCGCGTTACGGCGGCAGCGGTTTGGGGTTGGCGATCTG
The DNA here is from genome assembly GCF_036961695.1 of Pseudomonas sp. CGJS7. Taxonomy (NCBI): domain Bacteria; kingdom Pseudomonadati; phylum Pseudomonadota; class Gammaproteobacteria; order Pseudomonadales; family Pseudomonadaceae; genus Pseudomonas; species Pseudomonas sp. CGJS7. Next base: position 20,398 of record NZ_JBAMDI010000026.1, read on the forward strand.
CCAGGAACTGGCCGCGGCGATGGATGGGCAGGTGGCGGTGTTCAGCCAAGCCGGGCAAGGTGCGCGGTTCGTTTTGGATCTGCCGTTGCCGGGAGCGGAGCCGCCGCCGGTGGCTGAGGTTTCAACGCCGGAGCCTGTTTTGCGTGGCTTGCAGGGGAGGGTGTTGGCTTTGCTTTTGGTCGAAGACGACGCCACCGTCGCCGAGGTCATCGCCGGCTTGCTGCGCGCGCAGGGCCATCGGGTGACCCACGTCGCCAACGGTCTGGCCGCGCTGGCCGAGACGGTGACCGCGCGTTTCGATCTGGCGCTGCTGGATCTGGACTTGCCCGGCATCAACGGTCTGGATCTGGCCCGGCAATTGCGCGCGCAGGGTTTCGCCCAGCCGTTGATCGCGGTGACCGCGCGCGCCGACGCCGACGCCGAACCGCAGGCGCTCGCCGCCGGTTTCGACCGCTTCCTGCGCAAGCCGGTCACCGGCGCGATGCTGGCCGAGGCGATCGACAACGCGCTGGCGCAGGCGGACGCCGAATAATGGCCGCGGCCGCCGCCATGCAATCGCGTCCGTCGCCGTCCGCGCGGCGGTCTTGGGCGTGGCGTTGTTGGATCGCGCTGATGTATTGCGTTTGGCTGTGGCTGATCTCGGCGCCCGCGTTGGCCGGCTTGCCGGAAACCCCGCGCCCGCGCCAGCTCACCGTCGCCGACGGCTTGCCGTCCAACACCATCAGCCGCATCGCCGAAGACCGTCACGGCTATTTGTGGATCGCCACCAGCGAAGGCCTGGCCCGTTACGACGGCACCGGCTACCGGATCTGGCAGCGCGAACAAGGCCTGCGCGACAACTTGCTCTGGGCGGTGCACGTGGACGCGCGCAACCGGGTCTGGATCGGCACCGACACAGCGGGCCTGGCGATGCTCGATCCGCAACGCAAGCGCTGGACCTATTTCGATCGCCGCAACACGCCCGGCCTCACCGACGACTGCATCTGGTCGATCACCTCCACGCCCGACGGCGCGCTGTGGTTCGGCACCCAGAGCGGCGGCCTGTACCGCATGAGCGAAGACGGCCGGGTGCAACGCTTCATGCCGCGCGCGGGCGATCCGCGCAGCTTGCCCGGCGAAGCGGTGATCGCGCTCGGCGTGGCCTCCGACGGCGTGCTGTGGGTGGCTACCCGCAGCGGCGCCGCGCACTGGACCGGCAAGGATTTCGAGCGCGTGCCCGAAGGCGTGCTTCAGCCGGAGATGCTCAATTCGCTCAGCTTCGAGCGCGACGGCACCGTCTGGTTCGGCGCCGGCGCCAGCGTCGGCGCCAGTGTGCGCCGGCCCGACGGGCGCTACCACGCCAATCCCTGGTCGGCGTTCGCGCCCAAGTTCCGGGTGTTGAGCGTGCTGCACCGCGACCGCACCGGCCAGTACTGGTTCGATCTGCCGCAAGGTCTGGGCGTGGGCGGCGAAGCCGGCATCGAAGTGGTGCCCTTGTTCAGCGCCACCAGCCAAGGTCTGGTGCGGCCGAACTGGACCAGCGCGTACGAGGATCGCGACGGCGGACTGTGGTTCGGCAGCAGCGGCCAGGGACTGTGGTACTTGCCGCCGAACTGGCGCCAGTTCTCGGTGTTGATCCGGCGCGTGGACGATCCGGTTTCGATCGGCAACGGCGACGTGCGCGGCATCGCGCCGGCCAGCGACGGCGACATGTGGCTGGTCGGCAGCGGCGGGGTGCTCGACAAGCTCGATCCGGAGACCGGAGCGGTCGAACATTTCGCCAAGGGTTTCAGCGACAACATCATTCCCCACGATGTGATCAGCGATCGCCGCGGCCGGGTCTGGGTGACTTTCTACAGAGGCTTGGTCCGGATCGATCCGGCGACCCGCGCCATGCGCACCTGGCGCATGGATCGCGGCGCCGATCCGATGGCCGAAGGCGATGTCTATCTGATCGAGTGCGACGGACTGATCTGGCTGATCGGCGGCACCGGGGTGATGCAGGCGCGCGACGAAGACGGCCGGGTGCGCGAGACGGTGCGCCCGGGCGAGCGCGGATTGCCGGAGAACATGGCGTCGCCGCAGAGCGGTCACGGCCCCGACGGCGAGTTGTGGCTGGCCGCCGGCTCCCGGCTGCTGCGCTGGGACGCGCGCCAACGCCACTTCGCGGCCGTGTCGGGCCTGGCGCCCGGCGCGGTGGTGCAGAGTTTCGTCTTCGACGGCCGTGAACGCCTGTGGATCGGCGGCTCCGGCACGCTCGACGCTTACCGCTGGGACGGCACGCGCCTGCGCCGCGAGTTCGGTATGGACGCGAGCGACGGCTTGCCGGGCGCGGAAGTGCGCGGCCTCAGCGTCGACGCCAACGGTCTGGTGTGGATGACCACCAAGCGCGGACTGGTGCGGGTGGATCCGTTCGCCCACACCGCGCGGGTGTACGGGGTCAAGGACGGCTTGCCGAGCCAGGAGTTTTCGCGCGCGCCGGTGCCGCGTCCCGGCGACGGCCGCCTGCTGATCGGCAGCCCCGAGGGTTTGGTGCTGTTCGATCCGGCGATGGTGCGGCCGATCCGCGAGGCGCCGACGCTGATCGTGGAAAGCATCGAGGTGCGTCGCGGCAATCAAAAGATTTTCTTTCCCACCGAAGACCCCGATCGGCGCAAAGCCGTGCCGGGACGGGTGCCCAAGGTGGTCGTCGCCGACGGCGATCGCGATCTGCGCATCGTCGCGCGGCTGCTGTCGTTCAACAACGCCCAGACCAATCGTTATCGGTTCCGGCTGAGCAACTACGATCCCGGCTGGGTCGAAGCCGGCTCCAGCGGCGAGCGCGTGTTCTCGCAGCTATCGCCGGGCGACTACCGCCTGCAGGTGATGGCCAAGACCGCCGACAACGTGTGGTCGCCGATCCAGGTCATCGAGCTGCACGTGGACTCGCCGTGGTGGTGGAGTTGGTGGGCGGTGCTGGGTCTGGTCGCGCTGCTGCTGTTGCTGCTGGCCTGGGTGTTGGTGGCGCATCGCAACCGGTTGCAGCGGCGTCTGGCCTGGCAGCGCGCCGAGCACGAACGCGAAGTGGCCAAGCAGGCCTCGTTGGCCAAGACCCGGTTCCTGGCGACGCTGGGGCATGAGGTGCGCACGCCGATGACGGGCGTGTTGGGCATGAGCGAGTTGTTGCTGGATACGGCGTTGGATCAGAAGCAGCGGGGGTACACCGATTCTATTCGTCGCGCCGGCGAACACCTCTTGCGGTTGGTCAACGACGCGCTGGACCTGGCCCGGATCGAATCGGGCCGCCTGGAGCTGGCCGCCGAACCCTTCGATCTGCGCGCGATGGTCGATCAGGCCGCCGACTTGATGCGGCCGCTGGCGCAGCAGCGCGGCTTGAACTTCGAAGTGATCGTGGCGGCCAACGTGCCGCGCGGTTTGCGCGGCGACGGCAGCCGGGTCTGTCAGATCCTGCTCAACCTGCTCGGCAACGCGATCAAGTTCACCGAAGTCGGCAGCGTCAGCCTGCGCGTGGAACGTCTGACTCCGCAGGGCGTGCGTTTCGAAGTGGCCGATACCGGTCCGGGCCTCAACGAAGAACAAAAGCTGCGGCTGTTCCGCCGTTTCGAGCAAGCCGAGGGCGCGCGCACCGCGGCGCGTTACGGCGGCAGCGGTTTGGGCTTGGCGATCAGTCAGGAACTGGCCGCGGCGATGGAGGGGCATATCGCGGTGTACAGCGAACCGGGGCAGGGGGCGCGGTTTGTGTTCGATTTGCCGTTGGAGGTGGCGGAGGTTTCGGAGCAGGGGGCGCGGGCGGTTGGGGGGTCAACGCCGGAGCGTGGTTTGCGTGGCTTTCAGGTGGGGCCGCGGGCTGTGCTTTTGGTCGAAGACGATCCCACCGTCGCCGAGGTCATCGCCGGTTTGCTGCGCGTGCAGGGCCATCGTGTGACCCATGTCGGCAACGGTCTGGCCGCGTTGGCGGAAGTGGCGACGGCGCGTTTCGATATCGCTTTGTTGGATCTGGATTTGCCCGGCATCAACGGCCTGGATCTGGCCCGTCAGTTGCGCATTCAAGGGTTTGCCGCGCCGCTGATCGCGGTGACCGCGCGTGCCGACGCCGATGCCGAACCGCAGGCCGTCGCGGCGGGGTTCGATCTGTTCCTGCGCAAGCCGGTCACCGGCGCGATGCTCGGCGAGGCGATCAATCTGGTCAACGCGCCGCCGACCTCGCAGTGAGGTCGGTTATCGCGGCGAGCGATCGCCGCGCCGTTCGGGGCGCACAGGCCCGACGCGTTCGCGCAAATACACACAGCGCGCACGACTTTTCTGTACGCCTTCAGTCGCCCAACGCAGAAGGCGCGTGATTGCCATCACGCAGCTTCAGCTGCCGATGTGTCGTCGCTCGCGTTTTCACACACGCGCTAACAAGCGTGCTTGCGCGCCGCGACGGCAGCGCTAGCGTGGCCGCGACATCGAAGCATCGGAGCCCGATGTCCGCGCGCCGTCGGCGCGCGCCACTCAGACATAAGGAAGGTGAAGTATGGAACGAACGAAATCGCTTGCCGTGGTCTTGCTCGCCGTCGTCGCCGCTTCCACGGCCTTGTCCGCCGTCGCCGCCGGCGGCAAGGGACTGACCTGGCGCAAGGTCAGCCATTTGCCGATCGGCGTGGATCACATCGGTTGCGGCTACAGCAACGGCGCCAACGAGTGCGAACCCTATGTCGGCGATACCGTGTGCTCGACGCGGCTGCCGGTGCTGTGCGTGAAAGAAGACGGCTCGCCGGTGCCCGCCGGCGTCACCACCGATTTCTACAATTCCTGGGGCCGCGGCAACATCGCCCTGACCCGCGCGGTGCGTGGCGATTCGATGACCAGCCTGGCCGACGCCAACGCGGTCTGCCGCGCCGAACTGGGTCCGGGCTACAAGATCGCCGGACACGGCCATTTCAGTTGGTACGGTTACGCCTACGGCAATATCGACAGCACCACCCGTTTCTGGGCGTACATCGACAGCCAGCCGGCCAATTGCTGGAATCCCTGAGCGGCCCGAGGCGCTCATCGCGGTCGCCCGGCGAACAGCCCGGGCAAGGCCCGCACGGAAACAACCGGCGTTAGCGCCGGTTGTTTTTTTTCGAAGCGCAAGCAGCGTTTCGGCGCCGCCGAGCGGCGCCTGTCCGGTCGCGGCGGCGTAGCGCGTTGTTCTCATCGAGCCCAACCGGGAAGGGACTCGCGTGCGAGCTATCGAACCGATCACGGAAGATTCGGCATCCTCATCCGAGGTCGTCGAAGGCGTGGCCATCGCTTTGTCCGGCGGCGGCTACCGCGCCATGTTGTTCCATGCCGGCGTGCTGTGGCGGCTGGGGCAGTGGGGATTTTTCTCCGGCCACACGTTGGCGCGCAGCGACAGCGACGGTGCGTTGCAAACGGTCGGATCGCTGGAGCGTATTTCCAGCGTCTCCGGCGGCTCGATCACCTCGGCGGCGTTGGCTTTGGCCTGGCCGCAATTGCGCGCGGTGAGCGCCGCCGATTTCGATGAGGCCTACGCGCGCACGGTGATCGCGCCGCTGCGCGAGCTCGCCGCGACCCACATCGCCGGCACCTCCAAGGCCGGCGTGCTGAGCATGCTCAAAAACATCGTGCTGCCCGGATCGGTCAACGACCGGGTCGCCAAGGTCTACGACCGGGTGCTGTTCCGCGGCAAGACCCTGCAAGACTTGCCCGACGACGTGCGCTTCGTGTTCAACGCATCGAACCTGCAATCGGGCGCGTTGTGGCGGTTCTCCAAGCCGTTCATGCGCGACTGGCGGGTGGGCATGGTGGAACGGCCGAAAGTGAGTCTGGCCCACGCGGTCGGCGCATCTTCGGCGTTCCCGCCGTTTCTGGCGCCGGCCCGCCTGGGCGTGAGCGCGACCGACTTCGTCCCCGGCAGCGGCGATCCCGCCGCCGGACTGCAACGCCCGCCGTTCACCTCGCCGGTGCTGGCCGATGGCGGCGTTTACGACAACCTCGGCCTTGAGACTTGCTACAAGCGTTATCGGACCTTGCTAGTCAGCAACGCTGGCAAACCCTTCGCGAGCCAGGCGGAGATTTCATCGAACTGGGTGCCGATCGGCGCGCGCTGCCTGGATCTGGTCGACAACCAGGTGTTGAGCTTGCGCAAGCGTTTGCTGCTGCAAGCCTTGATCGAAAAGCGCCGTTACGGCGCGTTTTGGGACATCCAGCAAAGCATCGCCACCCACCCCTGCAGCGATCCCTTGCCGTGTCCGCCGGCGCGCACCGCCGAACTGGCGCAGGTGGCGACCGATCTGGACGCCAAGCCGGACGAATTGCAGGAGCGCTTGATCAACTGGGGCTATGCCGCCGCCGATGCTTCGGTGCGCGCCTGGTTCAACCGCCGATTGCCCGCGCCGGGCGGATTCCCGTATCCGGCGCGTGGGGTGTGATCGCGGCGGCGGTGCGCGGCGGAGGCTGGGAGTGCGCTCATGGTGAATGAAGTCGAAGATGCGGGCGTGGTTTCGGCCGATCCGCCGGAGCCGCCGTCGGACGGAGCCGAGCCGCTGGCGTTGAGCGATCGCATGTTGCTGGGCCAGGACGGGCTCAGCCTGAGCGATGCGGAGTATGCACAGGCGGTGGCGGCGATGGGGCTGCGCCATTCACCCGAGTCCGCGTTCTTCCCCAGCAGTTCCAGGCGGGTGGATTTCCGCGAGTCCCGAATTGGGCCGCGCTGGGACCGCGAGCGGATGCTGGAAGCCGCGGCCGCCTGGCGGCGCGCGATCGGCGTGGCCGGCGAATTCGTCATCGCTGTATTTCCCAGCCGCCGGCACGACACCCGCGCGTTGCTGCGCGTGCTTTCGCATCCCGCCGTCGGCGCCGCGGCGGTGACGGTGAACCTGGACAACGACGGCTTCGACGAAAAATGGCAATGGCCGCTGCGCATCAGCAGGTTCGCCGACGAGGCCGGCGCGCTGGATCTGTCCGCGCTCGGCGGCGACTGGCCCGCGCGCGAGCTCAGCGAGCTGGGGTGCATCGACCGCGACCGCGCGCGGGTGGAATTGCTGGTCTTCCACGGCGGCGTGCGCGATGCCTTGCTGCGGGTGTTGGCGTTGCCGTATCGCGTCCGCGCCAGCCATGTGTTGCTGATCGCGCCGCCGGACACGGATCTGAACGAGGCGTCCGATCGCTTGCGCACCTTGGCGATGGAGCTGCAAGCCGGCGCGGTGTCGTTGCTGTCGGCCGAACCGGAGCAGATCGGCGGCCGCCTCAATGAGTTCATCCGCGAGTTGTCGCACGATGCGATGTACGCGGCCGCGGTCAATCGGGCGTTCGCCGACACCGGATCGGTCCATTTCATGGTCGGGTCCTTGCCGGCTTCGCGAAAAATGCGGGGGCTCGCCGCCAGCCTGTCGAACGAACTGGCGGCGTTGCCGCCGGCCGCGGAGCTGCGTCTAGAAAATCCGGCGATGATCGCCGATCAGATCGGCATCGCGCCCACGGCCGCGGCCCCGGCTCTGGGCCGGGCCTTGCGCGGACGCCGCGGCAGTATGTCGTTCGACTCCGAGTCGCGCGGCGCCAGCGCGCTCAAGAGCATCGCCCGCGCCGGCCGCGAGGCGCGGCGCGAACTGGCCGCGGAGGAAGCGCCGCGTTATCTGCAGGCCGATCTCGATCAGATCGGCGTCGGCGAGCGGCGAGGGCGCGCGCCGGACCTCCGCGACCGGCCGCGCTGGCTGGTGGTCGGACGCAACTACCGACTGGATGTTCTGATCGCGCCGACCGGCGAGGCGCAGATCCAGGCCTCGGAATGGTTCGACGAAAGCCGCTTGGAGTGGGTCGACGACCAATCGCTGACCTTGCAGGTGATGTTCGCCGAACCCGGACAGTGGCCCGAGCCGATGTTGGGCCGCCTGCACTTGCCGCGCACCGGCGCCAGCAACCGTTGCCGGTTTCTTTTCCGGCCGACCCAGGCCGGCGCGTTCAGCGGACGGGTGACGGTGTATCACCGCGGCCGGGTGGTGCAGACCGCGCTGTTGCAATGCCAGGTGTACGCGCAGCCGCCGGCGCTGGAAACGGCCGACGCGCCGCCGCTGATGCTGCGGGTGGAGGCCGAATTGCGCCGCAGTCTGGGCACTTTGGACGACCGCCGCCGCTTCGACGCCTGTCTGATCCTCAATCACGCCGCCTCCGGCAAAGCGACCATGACCGCGGCCGGCAAGAACGGCGCCTACATCCGTTCTCTGGATGCGGTGCGGCCGACGCTGGCCACGATCAACTCGCTCATCAGCCAGGTCGCGCACGACAGCAAGGCCTTCGCCAAGGGGCTGCGCGGCGCCGAGGGCGTGCGGCTGCTGTCGGAGCTGGCCACCGAAGGCCGCGTGCTGTACGACGGTCTGGTCCAGGACTACCTGTTCGCTTCCAGCGCGGCCGAGGATTTGCGCAACGCCGAATACATGCAGATCGTCAGCACCCGCCCGGACGATCCGATTCCGCTGGAGTTCGTCTACGATTTTCCGGCGCCCGTCGACAACGCGAGCTTATGCCCGCACGCGCTGAAAGCGCTGGAAAAAGGCCAGTGCGATGCCTCGTGCAAGGCGTGGAAGAGCCAGGCCGAAGGCAAACACGTCTGCCCGATGGGGCTGTGGGGACTCAGCCGGGTGATCGAGCGCCACCAGATGGACGCGTCCTTGGTCGGCGAAGCCAAAGTGCTGGCCGAACCGTTCAAAGGCGGCGGCCGCGACGAATTGTCGATCAGCGGCAACATCCTGCTGGCGGCCAGCAACAACGTCGCCGCGGCCGAACGCAAACGCTTGCAGAGCAAGGTCGCCAAGGCCTGGAAGGGCAAGGGCGCGGCCAAGAGCGTGGATCAGTGGGAGCAATGGGTTGCGGCGGTGAAAGAGCAAAAGCCGGTGGTGTTGCTGGCCTTGCCGCATGCCGGCGGTTCGGGATCGGGCATCTTTCTCGAGATCGGCGGCGATCAGAAAAAGAGCGTGTACATCAATGAAACCTACGTGCTCGCCGAAGGCGCCAAGCGGCCGTTGGTGATCCTGTTCGGCTGCGACACGCTCAATACCGGCGGCACCGAATCCTACGCCCGCCACGTCGCGGTGTTCCGCCGCCATCAGGCCGCCTTGGTGCTGGGCACGATCGCCACGGTGCTGGGCAAGGACGCCGCCGATGTCGCCGCGACCCTGGTGGCCAAACTGGTGGACACCGCGCAGGCATCGGGCGCCAGCTTCGGCGAAGTGCTGCGCGCGACCAAGCGGCGCGCGCTGATCGACGATCAACTGGTGGCCTTGTGCCTGGTCGCATTCGGCGACGCCGATTGGCGGCTCACCTAGGAGCCGGACCATGCCCAAGCCGTTCTTGAACATCGAAATGCTGCCGGCGCGTCATGGCGATTGCCTGTGGATCGAGTACGGCACCGGCGCCGACACCGGACGGGTGTTGATCGACGGCGGGCCGGTCGACACGTATCCGCGGATCCAGTCGCGGATCGCGGCGATGCCGGCCGGCGACACGGTGTTCGAACTGATCGTGCTCAGCCATGTCGACGCCGATCACGTGGAAGGCCTGGTGCGGTTGTTCGCCGACAAACCGCTGCCGTTCCTGGTGCGCGAGGTCTGGTTCAACGGTTGGCGGCAGATGGAGCGGGCGCAGACCCTCGGGGCGATGCAGGCCGAATTTCTGAGCGCCCTGCTGGTCGAGCGTGTTCCCAAGGCCTGGGATCCCGACGCCGAACCCTGGGTCGTCCCCGACCAGGGCGCTTTGCCCAAACGCACGCTGCCAGGCGGCCTGGAACTGACCTTGCTGTCGCCGAGCGTGAAGAGCCTGCGGCGGATGGCCGCGCAATGGAAAACGAAAGTAAAGAAGTTCTCGCCCGGCGATCTGAATGCGGCCTGGGAGGTATTGGCCGGACAGAAGAAATTCCTGCCGAAACAAGGCCTGCTCGGCGGCAGTTCCAAGCTCGACCAATTGTTGAGCGAACAGTTTCTCAAGGACGGCGCGGCGCCCAACGGCAGCAGCATCGCGTTGTTGGCCGAGTACCGCGGCAAGAGCGCGTTGCTGTTGGCCGACGCGCACCCGGACGTGGTCTGCGCCTCGTTGCGGCGGCTGTGCGCCGAGCGCGGGGTGGAGCGGATCGAAGTCGACGCGGTGAAGGTGGCCCATCACGGCAGCAAGGGCAACACCAGCGTCGCCTTGCTCGAACTGATCCGTTCGCCGTCGTATCTGATCAGCAGCAACGGCGATCAATTCGAGCATCCCGATGCGGCCTGCATCGCGCGGATCATCAAGCACGGCCAGCCGGAGCATCTGCATTTCAATTACAAGAGCGAGTTCACCCGGCCGTGGTTGCTGGCGGCGGCGCAGAAGCGTTATGGGTATCGGGCGCATGTGCGCGCCGACGCGCAGGTTTCGCTCAAGATCGAGCTTTAGTTCTGGGTGTTGATAGGAGCGGCTGAGAGCAAAGTCAAAATGGGTTCCGGCTTTCGCCGGAATGACGGTGGGTGGGGGCGCGGTTTGAGCGCGGGCGTGGTTTGTTGGTGGAGATCGATGCGGCGCGACCGCGATACGGGCCGCGCCGTTGCCCGATGCCTCAAGGCAACTCGGTCACCGTGATGTCGTCGTGGTAGACGATCCGGGTCGCCGCCGCGCCGGGCACCGCCGCGGCGTCGGGACGGTACAGACCCCATTTGATGGCGCCGGCCGGCGACGGGTTGTCCGGGTCGAAGGTGGCGAACGCGGGCTCGGCGACCTTGCGCACGTAGTCGGCCTGGCCGCTCAGGCGCATGTCGACGCTGAAGTGGCCGCTTTGATCGCGCGCCCAGTACACATCGAAGCGAAAATCGATCCAGCGATTGTTGTAGGGGCGCACGTCCTCGACCAACACCGCTTGCTTGTCGCCGTAACGCAGGATCATCTGGTTGCGGCGCACGCCAACGAACATGTCCGGGCTGCCGCTGAAATGCTTGAACTGCCAGACGATGTCCACCGGCGCGTCGCTGCGGCCACGCAGCCACGGTTCCCAATCTTTCAGCAGCACGCTGAAGGTGTAGCGACGATGCTGGCCTGCCGCGTATCGGCCGGGCAGGGTGTTGCCGGGGCCGCGAACGTCGCTGGCGGTGCTTTCGCTGCGCGGCGCGCCGGCCGAGGTGTAGGCTGGATTGCGCCAGGTCACTTTGTGCGCCTGGGCGAAGCGGCCCGAACGCGGTTGGTCGGACACGATGGAGGCGGCGTCCGCCGCGGACGCGTGGGTCGCGATCAGGCCCGGATAACCGGAATCGTGGCTGCCGGTTTCGTAGCCGATATCCAAGGCTTGGGTTTGCGCCGATGTCGCGGTCGATACCGCGATCAGCGCGGATGCGGCGAGGGCGCGATTGAAACCAGAGGAGAAGCGGATCATGGCGAGGCTCCGACGATGAGTGCGCTGCACTACTCGCACAACCAACAGCCCGCCGCTGCGTTCGGATTGTCGTTCCGTGCCTGACTTCTCATGATGATCGGTTATCAGCGCGCGCATGCGCCGCCGTATTGGCGAGACTTCGCGGGCGCGGCGTCGCTTGTCATGCCGCGGGCGTGACAGTGGGGCGTTCGCGGCATAAAAAAACCGGCGCGATGCGCCGGTTTTTCGTTCGCGACCCGCCCGCTGCCTCAGCGCGCGCTGAGCTCGTGCACCGCGGCGACCAACGCGGCGACGTGGTCCGGACTCATGTCCGGCGACATGCCGTGGCCGAGGTTGAACACGTGGCCTTCGCGCGAGCCGCCGTTGCCGTCGCGGTAGTCGTCGAGCGCGATCCGCACTTGCTCGCGGATCGCTTCGGGCGAGGCGTACAAGGTCACCGGATCGAGGTTGCCCTGCAGGCCCACGCGTCCGCCGACGCGGCGCGCGGCGTCGCCCAGGCCGATGGTCCAGTCCACCCCGACCGCTTCCGCGCCGCTGGCGGCGAGCGCGTCCAGGTACGGGTCGTTGCCCTTGCCGAACAGAATCAGCGGCGCGCGTTGTTCGCCGTCGCCGCGCGGCAGTTCGGCGGCGATGCGTTGCAGGTAACGCAGCGAGAATTCGCGGTACATCGCCGGCGACAACACGCCGCCCCAGGTGTCGAACACCTGCAAGGCCTGCGCGCCGGCCGCGTGCTGGGCCTTGAGGTAGGCGATCACCGCGTCGGTGACCACGCCGAGCAGGCGGTGCATCGCCGCCGGGTCGTTGAGCGCCAGCGATTTGACCTTGGAATAGTTGTCGCTGCCGCCGCCTTCGACCATGTAGCAGGCGATGGTCCACGGGCTGCCGGAGAAGCCGATCAGCGGCACCGAGCCGTTCAACTCGCGGCGGACGGTGCGGACCGCGTCCATCACGTAGCGCAGGTCGGTTTCCATGTCGGGCACACCGAGCTTGTCGATGTCGGCGGCCGAGCGGATCGGGCGTTCGAACTTGGGGCCTTCGCCGTCGGCGAAGTACAGGCCCAGGCCCATCGCGTCGGGCACGGTGAGGATGTCGGAGAACAGGATCGCCGCGTCCAGCGGAAACCGGCGCAGCGGCTGCAGGGTGACTTCGCAGGCCAGCTCCGGGTTCTTGGCCAGATTGAGGAAGCTGCCGGCCTGGGCGCGGGTGGCGCGGTACTCGGGCAAGTAGCGGCCGGCTTGGCGCATCAGCCACACCGGGGTGCGGTCGACGGGCTGGCGGCGCAGGGCGCGCAGGAAACGGTCGTTGGTCGGGGGCAGGCTGGACATGGTCGGGCTGGGGCCGGTGAGTTCGATGGAAAGGGAATAGGGGAGCGCGGGCGCGGTTGCGGCCCGGTCGTGGGGCTCAGCCGGTCATCGCGGCGCTTCGGCGCCTTGACTGAACATCAGCTGGAAGCCGCGCTTGAGCTGCTGATCGCGCGCTTGCTCCAACGCGGCCAGGGCGCTGTCGTGGTCCATGAAGACCTCGCGCCGGACCGTGCTGCGGCCGCCGATCTGGCCGGTTTCGCGGACCAGGGTCCAGCCGCCGAGCAAGTCGGGCTGGAGCATCAGCTGTACGAAGCGCGGAGCTTCGCGGCCGTCGGGCCGTTGTTGGAGAAGGAGGCGCACCGGGCGATTGTAGCGGCTGGCGGGGGGCGGCCGGGTGGGCGCGGTGTCGCGGCCCGCGCGCCGCTGCGTTGCGGTGGTGGGGCGATCGCGGCGCCCCGGGGGCGGCTGAGGCATCGCACTGGCGTCGCGAACGGCCACCCCGCGGTCGCAGCTTGCGCAGCTCCTACAGCGAGACTTCCGAGCACGACGCTGCCGCGGAGGCTACCTGTAGGAGCTGCGCAAGCTGCGACCGCGACAATTCAGCAACGACGCAAGCTCAAACCCCGCGAAACCCCCGCCGATACGCCGAAGGCGAAGTCCCCAGCCGCGCCGCGAAGTGTTGCCGCAACGACGCCGCGGTCCCGAACCCGGTCTGCGCGGCGATCGCGTCCAGGCCCTGGTCGCCGGTTTCCAGCAGCCGCTGCGCGCGCGCCAGCCGCTGCCCGGCCAGCCATTCGCCGACGGTGGTGCCGGTGCTGTCGCGGAAGCGGCGGGTGAAGGTGCGCCGGCTCATCAGCGCGCGCTCGGCCAGCGCGTCCAGGCTGTGGGCCTGATCCAGATGCGCCAGCGCCCAGGCCAGCACCGCGGCCAGGCGATCGTCCTGGGCCGAGGCGGGCAGCGGTTGTTCGATGTACTGCGCCTGGCCGCCCTGGCGGTGCGGCGCCACCACCAGCCGGCGCGCGACCCGGTTGGCGATCTCCGCGCCGTGCCGGCGCCGCAGCAGGTGCAGGCAACAGTCCAGCGCGGCGGCGGTGCCGGCCGAGGTGGTGATGCGGCCGTCGTCGACGTAGAGCACGTCGCGCTGCAGTTCGATCCCGGGATACCGCGCGGCGAAGTGCTCGCTCCAGCCCCAGTGGGTGGTGGCGCGGCGGCCGTCGAGCAAACCGGCCTCGGCCAGGATGTAAGCGCCCAGGCACAGGCCGACGATCTGCGCGCCGCGTTGGTGGGCGCGGCGCAGCGCCTTGAGCAAGGGCTCGGGCGGGCGTTCGTCGGCATCGCGCCAGGACGGGACGATCACCGTGTCGGCCCAGCCCAGCGCATTCAATCCATGCCGGGTGCCGATGCTGAAACCGGCGCGGGTGCGGATCGGCCCGGGCTCGGCCGCGCACACCCGCAGCTCGAACGGCGGCAAGTCGCCCTCGCCGCGGTTCTCGAACACCAGGCAGGGCACGGACAGGTGGAAGGGGCTGATGCGGTCGAAGGCGACCACGGCCAGGCGGGCCAGCGGGGTGTCGGCGTTCATGGCCCGATCCTAGCGAATATTGGCGTTCGGGTCACTGTCGTCGCGACCGGCCGAAGCGAACAATGGCGCCACTTCTTCATTCAACCGCACGGAGTACCGCCATGAACCATCAGACCCAGAAGCGCGCACTGGTCGTCATCGACGTGCAGAACGATTACTTCGCCGACGGCCTGCCGATCGAATACCCGCCGGTCGCCCGCACCTTGCCCAACGTCGGCCGCGCCATGGACGCCGCGCGCGCCGCCGGCATTCCGGTGGTGGTGGTGCAGAACACCGCGCCCGCGGGCACGCCGGTGTTCGACAAGGGCCGGCCGGGTTGGGAACTCAACGAAGTCGTCGCTTCGCGGCCGCGCGATCACTACATCGAAAAGAATCTGCCGAGCGTGTTCACCGGCACGGATTTCGACGAATGGCTGCGGCGCAACGGCGTCGACACCCTCAGCGTGATCGGCTACATGACCCACAACTGCGACGCCTCGACCGTGTTCGAAGCCGCGCACCGCGGCTATCACGTCGAATTCCTCAGCGACGCCACCGGTTCGCTGTCGTACGAGAACAGCGCCGGCCACGTCACCGCCGAGGAGATCCACCGGGTCTTCAGCGTTGTGTTCCAAAGCCGCTTCGCCGCGGTGGCCAGCACCGAGGAGTGGATCGCCGCGATCGGCGAAGGCCGCAGCTTGCAGATCGACAACCCCTACGCGTCCAACCAGCGCGCGCGGGCCCGAGCTAAAGCCGCGGCCTGAGCCCCACGGCTTGCGCCGAAAGCCAGCCCCCAACAAGCGCGCCAACCGTCGCCCCCTTTGCAAAAGGGGGCGAGCGCCCGACGCAAGCAAGAGGTCAGGCGATTGCAAAGCGCGGGGGATTTGCTGTTTGCTTCCGCTGCTGCCAGCTCACTGATTCTTGAGCCTGATCTCCTGCACCCAACTACCGAACCCATTCTCCAGATGCACGATCTCCCCGAGCGCCTGCGCACCCAGCGCCTCGGCGGTAACGAACACCGAGCCATTGGCGTACTCATTGATCTGATACTCCGGCCGCCCGTGGACTATGGTCCGGGTAGCGTTCACGAACCGCAGCCCGGTCAACACGATGTTCCATTGCAGACCGCTGCTGCTCAACGTCGCATAAGCCGAAGTGTTGGGCACGCCGCCGTTGACGTAGTTCAGCACCGCCAACTTGATCGAATCGGTGAGCGCGGCCCAACTCACGCCGAAGATCACCGTGCTGGTGCGCGCATTGGGATAGTTGCCGAAGCGTTCGTGCGCGGTCTGCGCGGCGACCTCGGGAATGTCGGTGGGGTCGAAGTGCTTGTCGAGGAACTCGAATTGATTGGCCACGGCGGGATCCTGAGAAGAGGGTGCGGCGGGCGAGGGCGAGGGCGCGGCGGCCGCGGGGCGGCCCAGCGCATCGTGCAAAAGCAGAAGATGGAGCGGAGAGAGGGCCATGGGGCGCGGATCCTGGCTGATCGGTGCATGGCGGAATAACGCGGGCGTGCCGGGCTTGTGAAAGCCGCGCCGATTGGCGGCTTGCAAGGTTCACGAGCCCGGCTTGGCTGCGTTGGTGCAGTCGTGCGTTCGCTCGCGCGAATTCATTCGACCGCCATCCGACTCAGGAGCTGATCTCATGCCCGTACTCACCGACGCTCAATTGCAAGGACTCGCCGCGGCGCAACTCGATGCCGGCACCGAGATCGACCCGGACTGGCCCGACCCGTATCCCGACGCACCGTGCTGGGGGTTCGCCTTGTTCGGCGGCCCGGGCGGTCACGCCGACAACACGCCGCCGGTGTTGTTTCCGCAAGCCTTCACCTACAACGACGCCGGCCTGATGACCGGCATGAACCCGCAGTTCGTCGCGTGGGTGCACAACCAATTCGGCAACGCCGCCGCCGATGCCCAGGCGCAGGCCTTGGCCGACAACTTCGAAGCGGCCTTCATCGACCTCGACGACGCGGCGCAAGAAGCCTGCACCGGCGCCTTGGCGCGCCTGAGCATCGTCCTGGCCGGGCTGACGCTGTCGGCCAACGACGGCACCGCGCCCAGCCGCTACGCGATCGTGATGGCGTCGGACTATTGGTACACCTGGGAACATTGGGCGCTGAGTCTGGCCAACAACGTCGGCCAACCCAGCTACCCGCAGGTGCAGTACTGCCAACGCGACGCGGGCGTGAATCCGGTCAATACGCGGTGCGGTTTGGTGTGGGGCAATCATCCGATCCTGACCACGGTGTACGTCACCGGGTTGCAGGATGAGCATGTGACGTATTTGCAGCACGCGGCGGGGTGGCCGGGCTGAGCCAGAGGTGGTTGCCAGGCAGCAAGACCGCTATCCGGCCACGGTGTGTCGCACGGCCGTGGCCGGCTCAGGCATTCGTCAGGTTTCGTCGGTGCGTGCGGCTTGACCGTGCGGAGCCGCTGCCAAGGCGCTTTCGCCCAGCCGATGGTCGGGGGCGTCGACCAGCTGGATCACTTCGCTCGAACGAAACTCGCGCCGCCACGGCAACGTCAGATACCGTTCAACGAAAATCGTCGCGTGCATATCGCGAGGCACCGAATAGACGACTTCGACCTGAAACGGTCCGGCGATATTGGCTTCGAATTCGCCACGCGTCGGCCGAACTTTGCCGCCGCCCATGCGGTATCCGTGCACATCGCGTTGTTGCGCGCTTCGATAACTCTCATCGACGCAAGCTTGCTTGGCCTGCCAAGCGGTGAGATAGCCTGCGCAAAAGTACAACGCGCCGATCGACAGTGCGGTTAAGACAATTTTCTTCAGTACGTTCATGCCAGCGTCCCTGAGCATTCGATGCGTGAAGTCACTAGGGCGCGCCACATTCAACCCGCGGCCAACACCGTGAGCACGTCATCGTCGGCCACACCTGAAACGATCCGCGCGGCGCCAGCTTTGTCCCAAAGAATGAAACGCAAGCCGGCCGCATCGGCCTTCTTGTCCAGCCGCATGCGCGCCAGCAGCGAGTCCGGCGACAAACCGGTCGGAATCGCCGTCGGCAGCCCCAGGCGTTGCAACAAACGCTGCAGACGTTCGGCATCGGCCGCACTCGAGCGCCCCAGCGCGGCGGACAAACGCGCAGCCAGCACCATGCCGACGGCGACCGCTTCGCCGTGATTGAGGCCGTCGCCGGTGGTGCCGGCGTAGCCCTGTTCGGTTTCGATCGCATGGCCGAAGGTGTGGCCGAAGTTGAGCATCGCGCGGTCGCCGCGTTCGAACGGGTCGCGCGCAACCACTTCGGCCTTGTACGCGCAACTGCGCGCAATCGCCTCGGCCAGCGCGTCGTCTTCGCGCGCCAGCAACGCCTCGGCATGCGCTTCCAGCCAATCCAGGAAGCTGGCGTCGAAGATCGCGCCGTACTTCACCACCTCGGCCAGGCCCGCGCGCAGTTCGCGGTCGGGCAGACTGCGCAGCACGGTGGTGTCGGCGATCACCGCGCGCGGCGGATGGAAGGCGCCGACCAGATTCTTGCCGCTGGGCAGGTCCACCGCGGTCTTGCCGCCGACCGAGGAATCGACCATCGCCAGCAGCGTGGTCGGCAGTTGCACGCAATCGATCCCGCGCATCCAGCAGGCCGCGGCGAAGCCGGCCAGATCGCCGATCACGCCGCCGCCGAGCGCGACCACGGCGGCATCGCGGGTGGCGCCCAGCGTGGCCAGCGCGTCCAGGCATTGGCCGAAACGGGCCAGGGTTTTTTCGTGCTCGCCGGCGGGCATCACGAACCGGGCCAGGGTCAGGCCCGGCTTGGCCTCGTGCAGCGCCGCTTCGACCTGCTGCAAATACAGCGGCGCGACGTTGGCGTCGCTGACGATCAGCGCATGCCGCCCGCGCAGGGGCTTGCCCAGGCGCGCGCCGTCCTGCAGCAGCCCGGGACCGATTTCGATGCTGTAGCCGCTCTCGCCGGCGACCTCGACCTTGCGTACCGCGCTCATGCATCGACTCCGGAAACGGATGAAACCTGTGGGGACGGCGGCGCCGGTGGGCGTCGCCAATGAAGATCGAGTTCGGCGGCCAGGCCCAGCGCGGCGTCCAGCGCGCTCATCGCGCCGGTGTCGAAGCGCAGATCGGCCACTTCCGCATACAGCGGCGCGCGCGCGCTGGCCAGATCGCGCAAGACCTGCTCGCGGTCGCCGCGCGCCAGCAGCGGACGGCTGCGGTCCTGGGCCAGGCGTTCGAGTTGCTGTTCGACGCTGACCAACAACTGCACCACGTAGCCGCGCTCGCGCAACAGGTGCCGGTTGTCGGCGGCCAGCACCGCGCCGCCGCCGGTGGCCAGCAGCAGGCCGTCCTCGCTCAGCAGCTCGGCCAGCACCGCGCTTTCGCGCGCGCGGAAGCCGGCCTCGCCTTCGTGTTCGAAGATCGCCGCGACGCTGGCGCCGGTGCGTTGTTCGATTTCGCGGTCGGCATCGACCAGGCGCAGGCCGAAACGCTCGGCCAGGCGCTTGCCGATGCAGGTCTTGCCGGCCCCCATCGGGCCGACCAGGATCAGATTGCTCGCCGGATTCATGCCCCCGATTGTAGGCCACCGCGCGGCGCAGGCCACGGCGCGGGCGATCCGCATGCAGTCCCGGTTGGGCCGGCCGACGCTTGCGTGGTCTTAACGCCGGCGCGCCTAGGCTCGAAGATCGGCCCGCGCGATCCGCGCGCGGCCCCCGCGCGCCGCCGTCCCGGCGACGCATCGCTCATCCGTGTCGCGCACAGGAGAACGCCATGTCGGTCGCCAAGGTCATCGAACTCACCACTTCCTCCAACACCGGCATCGAGGATGCGGTCAAATCCGGATTGGCCAAATGCGCCGAGTCGGTCAAGGACATTCAGGGCGCTTGGGTCAACGAGATCAAGGTGGTTACCGATCCGAGCGGGAACATCCAGGAGTGGCGGGTCAATTTGAAGGTTACGTTTGTGGTCAAGTGAGGTTGGGTGAGGGGCCACGTGTCGTTGTGGCTAGGCATGTGTCGTTGTGGTTAGGGTTCGACGGGCGCTAGGGGATCGTGCATCGGTTCCCCGGCGTACTTGATCGCCTCTTTTCATCGTCGTTCGCCGCCTGGGGCGTCGTTAGCCTTTCCACGCGGTCATTCGCCTCTCCCAAGTCGTCATTCCCGCGAAGGCGGGAATCCAGTGCCTTTCGTGCGAGAACGCATGAAGTCGCTGGATTCCCGCTTTCGCGGGAATGACGGGCTGGAGGGATGGCGCTGAAGGCTCTGGATTCCCGCCTTCGCGGGAATGACGATCTGGGGGGCGCTGAAGGCTCCGGATGTTCGGCTACGCCGAAGTAAAACGGAGCCCGCCTTCGCGGGAATGACGGACTGGAGACATGGCGCTGAAGGCTCTCAGCTAGCCGACGACCCGCCGACGCGAATCCAACTCCACCGTCCAATCCGCAATCCCCGTCAGCCGCGCCAGCGCCTGCCGGCTGACCCGCTCGAACAACTGCACGAAACGCTCGACCTGCGCGCGGTTCATCGCCTGCCGGCGCGGGTTGCGCGCCTGCAGCGCCTGTTCCTGCTGCCAGCGCCACTCCACCACGATCTCGAACCCGGGCGGGCGCAAGAACAAAGTGCGGTCCAGCCGCGACCACAGCGCGGGGTAGTCCTCGGCCAGGGCGCGATTGCAATAACTGCGCCAAACACCGTCGGCGTCTTCGGCGCGTTCCAGCGCATTGACCGGCACGGCCAGTTCGCCCGGCGTCTGCGCGGGCGCGGCCAGGAACCACCCTTCGAACACGGTCAGATCCACCGCCTCGGCGCGACCCCAGCGCGAAGGCGGCAGCCGGGTGTCGCCGAGCTTGTCGAAACGCGGCAGCCGCACCGACCGGCCGGCGCGCAATGCATCCAGCACCTCGCAGGCCAAGCCGACCTCGTGCGTCCCCGGCGGCCCGCGCGTGGCCAGCAGCGGATGCACGCGCCTGCCCAGGCGCTGGCGTTCGCGCCGGCCCAGGTAGAAATCGTCGATCGACAACACCGCCGCGCGCAGACCGCGCGCTTGCGCGGCTGCGGCCAGTTGCGCGGCCAGGGTCGATTTGCCGCTGCCCTGCAAGCCGCTGATCGCGTAAACGCGGGCGCCGGCGGCGAGCGCGTCGTCGAGCACGCGGGTCACAAAATCGGCGGCGAAGCCGGCCTCGCCGCCGCCCGCGGATGGGGCGGCCGGTTTGCCGATTGCGGCGGACGGATGCAGGCGCGGCGACATGGGATCACAATAGCGCAATGAAACCGACCGCCGATCTGCTCAACGAAGCCCTCGTCACGTTCGATGCGCTGTTCGCCGAAGCGCGGGACGCCGGCGAGCCCGATCCGACCGCGATGAGCCTGGCGACCGCGTCGCTGGACGCGCGCCCGTCGCTGCGTACCGTGCTGCTGAAGGCCGTCGACGCGCGCGGCTTCGTCTTCTACACCCATCTGGACGGGCGCAAGGGCCGCGAGCTGCAGGCCAATCCGCATGCCGCGCTGCTGTTCCACTGGCCGCGCGTGCGCCACGGCGTGCAGGTGCGGGTGGAGGGCGCGGTGGAGATCGTCGGCGATGCCGAAGCCGATGCCTACTTCGCTTCGCGCGCGCGCGGCAGCCAGCTCGGAGCCTGGGCGTCGAAGCAATCGGAGACGCTGGCCGACCGCGAAACCTTCGAGCAGCGTCTGGCCGAGGCCGATAGCAAGTTCGAGGGTCGCGAGGTGACGCGCCCGCCGCGCTGGACCGGTTTGCGGGTGCGCGCGGACAAGATCGAGTTCTGGTACGGCGCCGATTTCCGCCTGCACGAGCGTTGGCTGTACGAATGCGACCGCGCCGGCGAGTGGTCCAAGCGGATGCTGTACCCGTGAGCGAGCCGTGGCGCGTGCGCGCCGTCGTCCGTGGCGATGAGCCGCGGTGGGCGCAACTGCGCGCGCAGTTGTGGCCGGAGCAACCGCTCGCCGACCTTGCCGAGGAATTGGGCGACTGGTTCGAAGACGCGCGTCTGGCCGCGTTCGTGGCCGAGGACGCTCAAGGCCTGTGCGGCTTCGCCGAAGCGAGCATACGCAGCGATTACGTCAACGGCACCGAGTCTTCGCCGGTGGCGTTCCTGGAAGGCTGGTACGTGAGTCCGGCGCATCGCGGCGCGGGGATCGGCCGCGGGTTGATCGCGGCGGTCGAGGCCTGGGGACGCGAGCGCGGTTGTCGCGAGCTGGCGTCGGATGCGTTGCTCGACAACGTCGACTCGCACCGCGCGCATGAGGCCTGCGGGTTTGAGGAAACCGAGCGGGTGGTGTATTTCCGCCGGGCGCTTGTCGCCGAATAGCGAAACTCCAGCGGCGCCCTGTAGGAGCGGCGTCCCACAGGGATTTCCTTCGGTCACAAGCCGCGACCGCGACCTCTCAACAACGTCGTAACCGCGAGGTCGCGGTCGCGGCTCGCGCCGCTCCTACAGGCAGTCGATGAAGTCGCGCGGACTAACGAACGCGGCGCGCGGCCCAGGCGTGAACGATCTCGCTCAACGCATCCAACCCCGCGGTCAGCGCCGCCGGACCCGGCTGCAGAATGATCGGCGACTTGATTTCATGCAGTTCGCCGTCGCGCACCGCCGGCACGTCCTGCCAGCCGGGGCGGGCGGCGACCTGCTCGGGGCGGAATTTCTTGCCGCACCAACTGCCCAGGATCAGCTCCGGCGCGCGCCGGACCACTTCCAGCGGATCGGCCAGGATGCGGTCGCGCGCCAGCGACATCGCCGCGTGCTCGGGAAACACGTCGTCGCCGCCGGCGATGCCGACCAGTTCCGACACCCAGCGGATGCCGGTGATCTGCGGGCTGTCCCATTCCTCGAAATACACCCGCGGCCGCCGCGGCAGCGTTGCGGCGCGTTCGCGCGCGGCCTCGATGCGGCCGCGCAGTTGCTCCGCCAGTTGCCCGGCGCGGTCGCCTGCGCCGACCAAGGCGCCGAGCCGGTGCACGTAATCCAGGATGCCCTCGACGCCGCGGTGATTGCTGATCCACACCTCGATGCCGTGTTTGATCAACTCGGCGGCGATGTCGGCCTGGATGTCGGAGAAACCGATCACGAAGTCCGGGCGCAGCTTGAGGATCTCGCCGATCTTGGCGCTGGTGAAGGCGCTGACCTTGGGCTTTTCCTTGCGCGCGATCGCCGGCCGGACGGTGAACCCGCTGATGCCGACGATGCGGTCCTGCTCGCCGAGCAGGTACAGGGTTTCGGTGGGTTCTTCGGTGAGGCAGACGATGCGTTGCGGGCCCATGCATGCATGTTTGTATCGGGGAGATGGGGATTGTCGTCGAGTGGGGCGGTGGGTGCGAGGGTGGGGGCCACGCGCCCACATCGGCGCACCCCACCGCACAACCACGCCGCACCGCAGCATTCCCCCCGCGCAAACCGCGCCCACGCACTCGCTTTTATCGCCGCCCGATCACAGTTCCACCCGCATGTTGCGCTGCGGCGTGTGTACTCCATACCCGTTCGTACAGTCGATCGGCCAGCGCCGCCGACCCGCGCGCACGACCGGAGAGACACCATGTCGCCACTGAACCCACGCCGCCTGTTCGGCGCTCCGCTGCTGCTGGCCTGCCTGTTGCTCGCCAGCGCATTGCCCGCATCCGCCGACGACTACAGCAAGACCCGCTACCCGGTGGTGCTGGTCCACGGCCTGTTCGGCTTCGACGCGATCGGCGGCGTCTACGACTACTGGTTCGGCATCCCGCAAGCGCTGCGCTCCGGCGGCGCCAAGGTCTACGTCGCCCAGGTGACCGCGGCCAATTCCAACGAAGTGCGCGGCGAGGAACTGATCGATCAGCTGGAAACCCTGCAGGCGCTGCACGGCTACACCCGCTTCAATCTGATCGGCCACAGCCAGGGCGGTCCGACCGCGCGCTATGTCGCCGCGGTGCGTCCGGACCTGGTCGCCTCGATGACTTCGGTCGGCTCGCCCCACGCCGGCAGCAAGGTCGCCGATTTCGTCGGCGCGGTGTTGCCCGACGGCTCGCCGCTGCGGCCGCTGGTGGCGGCCTTCGTCAACGCCTTCGCCGACTTGATCGGGCTGCTGTCGGGCAGCAACAACTCCCAGGATTCGCTGGCCGCGTTGAAGGCGCTCGACAGCGCCGGCGCGGCGCGCTTCAACGCGCGTTATCCGCAAGGCAAGCCGACCAGCGCCTGCGGCGCGGGCGCGGCCAAGGTCGGCGGCGTCGCTTATTACTCCTTCGGCGGCACTTCCAACTCGACCAACTTCTTCGACGGCTCGGATCTGGCGATGATCGCCGGCGGCGTGTTGTTCGGCGGCGAAGCCAACGACGGATTGGTCGGCCGCTGCTCCTCGCATTGGGGCCAGGTGATCCGCGACGACTACGATTGGAACCACCTCGACGAGGTCAACCAGATCGCCGGGTTGCGCGGCGTGTTCAGCGCCAATCCCACCAGCGTCTACCGCGCTCAGGCCAACCGCCTCAAGAACGCGGGTCTGTAATCGATGCGTCGAATCGCGACGGCCCTGACGATGGCCTGTGTTGCGTTGATGGCGGTGGCGGCGATCTTCGCCGCCGGCTCCTGGTTCGCGCGTCAGTCGCCCGGGGCGATACCGGTGGTCAGCAGCGGCGCGGCGGTGCCGATCTCCGATCCGGAGCTGGGCGCGGATCGCGCCACCACGGCGAGCGCGGCGACCCTGGAGGCGGTCGCCGACTCGCTGCGCGATACCGAAGTCGACGGCATCATCCGCCTGGACGCGCGCGGGCAGCCGCTGCCGGATCGCGAGTTGCGCCGCCTGTTCGATTACTTCCTCGCCCGCAGCGGCGAGCGCAGCACCGAGGAGATTCGTTCGGCCCTGCGCAGCCATCTGCAGACGCGCGTGCCGACCCAGGCCTTGGCCACCGCGCTGGCCTGGTTCGATGCGTATCTGATGCTGGAATACGACTCGGCCGCCATCGCCCGCAGCGACCGCGACAGCGCGCAGGCGTTCGCGCGCGTGCGCGCCCTGCGCCGCGAGCGGTTGGGCGCGGCGCTGGCGGATGCCTGGTACGCCGAGGAAGAGCGCGACATCGAACTGGCCGGCGCGCGCCGGCGTTTGTTGGCCGAGCGCGGTCTGAGCGAGGAAGAACGTCAGCGGCGCCTGCGCGAACTGGATGCGTTGCAGCCGCAACGCGCCGAGCTGCAAGCGCAGACCGCGCAACTGGACGGCGCGTTGCGGCAGAACCGCGAGTTCGAGCGCGCCGGCACCGACCCGGCCGCGCGTTACGCCGCGCGCGAGGCGCAGTACGGCGCGTCGGCGGCGCAGCGTTTGGCCGAACTGGATCGCAACCGCGAGCAGTGGCGGCTGCGTCTACGCAGCTACGCCGCGCAGCGGCAACAAGTGCTGGCCGACCAGGCGCTCAGCCAGGAACAGCGGCGGCAACGCCTGAACGCGCTATTGGCGCGGTTCGACGCCAACGAGCAGCGGCGGGTCGATGCGCTGACCCGCAACGGCATGCTGCCGGGGCAGTGACCGCCGCTGTGGTCGCGGCGCCGCTACCGGCCTGGGCTCAGAAAAAATCCCGATTGAACTGCACCGGGTAACGCCCGTGCGCGGTGTTGGCGACGACGTCGAAGCGCAGGGTTTCCGGCGGCGAGATCGTGGCCGTGCCGACGTAGTCCAGCAGCTCGCCGTCGCGCATCGGCCGCATTGCGATCTGCTGTTTTCGGCCGAGCAGATCGCTGACCGTCACTTGCACCTGGTCCGCGCTCAGCGCCACCGACGTCGCGTCGTCGCCCTTGCGCAGCGACAGCACGATCAGCACGGTGCGGGCGTCGCGCGGCGCGCCGTAACGCTGCACGATCTGCGCTGGCAGCTTGTCGGTCTGGATCGCGCTGACGGTCATCGTCACATCGCCCGACCGCTTGGTCTCCGGGCCGGCGGCGTTGGCCGCGTGCTGCGGCGGTGTCGAGGACTCGCGTCCGCAGCCGGCCAGCAGCGCCGTCGCCAATGCGGCTGCGGCGACCGTTCGCGCCAGCGCACTCATTCGTTGGCCGCCGACAACTGCCGGCCGCGCTCGGTCGCCGCGGTAATCGCGCGATCGACCAGTGCGCGGAAACCGCCGGCTTCGAAGGTTTCGATCGCCGCCTGGGTGGTGCCGCCGGGCGAGGTGACCCGCGCGCGCAACACCTCGGCCGGATCCTCGCCGTCGGTCAGCATGCGCGCCGCGCCGAGCAAGGTCTGGCGGACCAAGGCATTGGCCGCATCCGGCGCCAGGCCCTGGGCCACGCCGGCCTGCTGCATCGCCTCGGCGAGCAGGAACACGTACGCCGGGCCGCTGCCGGACACCGCGGTGACCGCGTCCATCTGTGCTTCCTCATCGATGCGCACAGTCGGGCCGACCGCCGACAACAGCTCAGCCGCCTGCTCGAAGCGCGGCTGCGCTGCGGCGTTGGCGTACAGACCGGTGACGCCGGCGCCGAGCAGCGCCGGCGTGTTCGGCATCGCCCGCACCACCGCGGCGTCGCCGCCGAGCCAGCGGTCCAGTTGCGCGGCGGTGATGCCGGCGGCGATGGAGATCGCCAGCGGCCGCTGCGCGCGCGCTTGCGCGGCCAGCGACTCGCACACCGGACGCATCACCTGCGGCTTGACCGCCAGCAACCACACCGACGCGCCTTCGGCCGCGGCCGAAGCGTTGTCGAAACAGGTCACCCCGAAATCGTTCGCCAACGCATCGCGCAGCGCCGGCACCGGCTCGGCGACCCGGATCGAGGCCGGCGCCAAGCCGCGCGCGACCAAGCCGCCGATCAGGCTGCGGGCCATGTTGCCGCCGCCGATGAAGGCGATGGAGCCGGAGGGGAGCGCGTTGGATGGGGGCATGGTGAGCCTGGTAAGCGGAATGAGGCGGTATCCGGTCAGGATAACAGCCGAGTAAGTGGGCTTCGCCGCGGCAACTGCGCCCTGCTTCGGCTGTTCCCCCCTTTGAAAAAGGGGGGCTAGGGGGATTTGCTCTTGCTCCGCCGAATGTCCGGCGACCTGCGCGCAATCCCCCGGCGCGCCAACATCGCCGCATCACCATCGATCCCAGGCGCCAGCCCCCTTTTGCAAAGGGGGCGAATTTCCGACTCGTTGCTCCTGCCGTTCCCCCCTTTGAAAAAGGGGGGCTAGGGGGGATTTGCTCTTGCTCCGCCGAATGTCCGGCGACCTGCGCGCAATCCCCCGGCGCGCCAACATCGCCGCATCACCATCGACCTCAGGCGCCAGCCCCCTTTTGCAAAGGGGGCGAATTTCCGACTCGCTGCTCCTGCCGTTCCCCCCTTTTAAAAAGGGGGGCTAGGGGGGATTTGCTCTTGCTCCGCCGAATGTCCGGCGACCTGCGCGCAATCCCCCGGCGCGCCAACATCGCCGCATCACCATCTATCCCAGGCGCCAGCCCCCTTTTGCAAAGGGGGCGAATTTCCGACCCGCTGCTCCTGCCGTTCCCCCCTTTGAAAAAGGGGGGCTAGGGGGGATTTGCTCTTGCTCCGCCGAATATCCGGCGACCTGCCCGCAATCCCCCGGCGCCCCAACATCGCCGCATCACCATCGATCCCAGGCGCCAGCCCCCTTTTGCAAAGGGGGCGAGTTTCCAACTCGCTGCTCCTGCCGTTCCCCCCTTTGAAAAAGGGGGGCTAGGGGGGGATTTGCTCTTGCTCCGCCGAATGTCCGGCGACCTGCCCGCAATCCCCCGGCGCGCCAACATCGCCGCATCACCATCGATCCCAGGCGCCAGCCCCCTTTTGCAAAGGGGGCGAGCTAACGTCTCTTGCCGAACAATGCCGTCCCCACCCGCACCATCGTCGCCCCCTCCGCCACCGCCACCACAAAATCGTCGCTCATCCCCATCGACAACGTATCCACCCCAACGCCATACCGCGCCGCCAGCGCATCGAACAACGCCTTGGCCCGCCGGAACGCCGGCCGCCTCAGTTCCGGATCGGCATGCGGCGTCGGAATCACCATCAGCCCGCGCAGCCGCAGCGCCGGTTCGGCGACGATCGCCTCGGCCAGCGCCGGCGCATCCTCGGGCGAGCAACCGTGCTTGCTGGCCTCATCGTCGATGTTGACCTGAATCAACACGTTCAACGGCGCCCGCGTCCCGCGATGCCGCGCCAGCGCGGCCACCAGCTTGGCCCGGTCCACGGTTTGCACCCAATCGAACAACGCCGCCGCCTCGGCGGCCTTGTTCGACTGCAGGTGACCGATCAAATGCCACTCCAGGCAGTGCCCGGCCGCGGCGGTGGTGGCCATCGCCGCATGCTTGGCCATCGCCTCCTGGACGTAGTTCTCGCCGAACGCCGTTTGCCCTTGTAAGGCCAGATTCGCGACCGCGGTCTCATCTTGGGTCTTACTGACCGCAAGCAATCGAGGTACCGGCCTGTCGGCGTCATGCGCCGCGCGTTGCAACTGATGCAAGATGTCGTGCAGGACGTGCTCGTGCACGTGGGGGAATCCTGTGATGAGGGGGCTGGATCGGGCGTGCCGTCCGGGGGCTATACTGCCTCTTGGGGGTGGTTTGGTTCCAGCTTTACGGTTGCAATCAAGCCGAACCGGGCACGGCCCGAACGGCTGGCTTTCACGGACCCGGTGACGGGTTCACGCAGTGCGGGGAGCACGCATGGATATCGCCGAACTTCTGGCGTTTTCGGTAAAGAACAAAGCATCCGACTTGCACCTGTCGGCGGGTCTGCCGCCGATGATCCGGGTCGACGGCGACGTGCGCCGGATCAATATTCCGGCCCTGGACCACAAACAGGTCCATGCGCTGGTCTACGACATCATGTCGGACAAGCAGCGCCGCGACTTCGAAGAATTCCTCGAGGTCGACTTCTCCTTCGAGATCCCCGGCCTGGCGCGCTTCCGCGTCAACGCCTTCAACCAGAACCGCGGCGCCGGCGCCGTGTTCCGTACCATTCCCTCCGAAGTGCTGTCGCTGGAAGACCTGGGCTGTCCGCCGATCTTCCGCCAGCTCATCGAACAGCCGCAGGGCCTGATCCTGGTCACCGGCCCGACCGGTTCGGGCAAGTCGACCACGCTGGCGGCGATGATCGACCACATCAACAAGAACGAGTACGCGCACATCCTTTCGGTCGAAGACCCGATCGAATTCGTGCACACCTCGCAGAAGTGCCTGATCAACCAGCGCGAAGTCCACCGCGACACCCACGGCTTCAACGAGGCCCTGCGTTCGGCGCTGCGCGAAGACCCCGACTACATCCTGGTCGGCGAGTTGCGCGACCTGGAAACCATCCGCCTGGCGCTGACCGCGGCGGAAACCGGCCACTTGGTGTTCGGCACCCTGCACACCTCCTCGGCGGCCAAGACCGTCGACCGCATCATCGACGTGTTCCCCGCCGGCGAAAAACCGATGGTGCGCTCGATGCTGTCCGAATCGCTGCGCGCGGTGATCTCGCAAGCGCTGCTGAAGAAAGTCGGCGGCGGCCGTACCGCGGCGTGGGAAATCATGGTCGGCATCCCGGCCATCCGAAACCTGATCCGCGAAGACAAGGTCGCGCAGATGTACTCGGCCATTCAGACCGGCCAGAACTTCGGCATGATGACCCTGGACCAGCACCTGCAGGACTTGGTCAAGCGCGGCCTGATCCTGCGCCCGCAGGCCAAGGAATACGCCAAGGACAAGCGGCTGTTCGAATGACCGCTCGCGGCGGCGCGTTCGCGCGCGCCGCCGTCCGGCCCGTTCGCCTCCGCGAGCACGACGCAGCACGCAGTGCGCACCATTCCCCCGGCTACTACATCGCCGCTTTAGACCTCCCGAGGAGGTAGCCCCATGAACACGCCCGCCCCGACCAACCCGACCACCGCCTCCGGTGCGATCGACTTCACCTCCTTCCTCAAGCTGATGGCGCACCAGCGCGCCTCGGACTTGTTCATCACCTCGGGCATGCCCCCGTCGATGAAGGTCCACGGCAAGATCTCGCCGATCACGCAGAACCCGCTGACTCCGCAGCAGAGTCGCGACCTCGTGCTCAACGTGATGAACCCGCAGCAGCGCGAAGAGTTCGAAAAGACCCACGAATGCAACTTCGCCATCGGCGTGACCGGCGTCGGCCGCTTCCGCGTGAGCTGCTTCTACCAGCGCAACCAGGTCGGCATGGTCCTGCGCCGGATCGAAACCAAGATCCCGACCGTCGAAGAACTGAACCTGCCGCCGGTCATCAAGACCCTGGCGATGACCAAGCGCGGCATCATCATCTTCGTCGGCGCCACCGGTACGGGTAAGTCGACCTCGCTGGCGGCGATGATCGGCTACCGCAACCAGAACTCGACCGGCCACATCATCACCATCGAAGACCCGATCGAATTCGTCCACCGCCACGAAGGCTGCATCATCACCCAGCGCGAAGTCGGCATCGACACCGACAGCTGGGAAAACGCCCTCAAGAACACCCTGCGCCAAGCGCCGGACGTGATCATGATCGGCGAAGTGCGCACCCGCGAAGGCATGGACCACGCCATCGCCTTCGCCGAAACCGGCCACCTGGTGCTGTGCACCCTGCACGCCAACAACGCCAACCAGGCGATGGACCGCATCATCAACTTCTTCCCCGAAGACCGTCGCAGCCAGTTGCTGATGGACTTGTCGCTCAACCTCAAGGGCGTGGTCGCCCAGCAGCTGATCCCGACGCCGGACGGCAAGGGTCGCCGCGTCGCCATGGAAATCCTGCTCGGCACCCCGCTGGCGCAGGACTACATCCGCGATGGTGAAGTGCACAAGCTCAAGGAACTGATGAAGGATTCCGTGCAGCTCGGCATGAAGACCTTCGATCAGGCCTTGTTCGAGCTGTATCAGGCCGGCGAGATCAGCTACGAAGACGCGCTGCGTTATGCGGACTCGCAGAATGAGGTGCGCTTGAGGATCAAGTTGGCGCAGGGTGGCGATGCGCGGACCTTGTCGCAGGGGTTGGATGGGGTTGAGGTGGCTGAGGTGCGGTGAGCGCGCTGAGTCGCCGAAATATATCGAGAGAGCCGGCTTCGCGCCGGCTTTCCCGTCTTTAGGGTTTGCGGATTAGATCTGCAAAAAATGCATGTCAGGGTTGAACTGAGCGTGTTGAAAATGGAGTTGTCATGACTGGACGTATCTGGGTTGCCGCGATCTTGGCCATCTGTGGAATAGGGAATGTCGGCGCGCAAACCGCCGAGGTCAATTTCGAGCGGATTCGGCCGAACATCGAGTTCGTGAATTTCGATGGCATTGGCAATCCCCACAAAGACGGGGATTCGGCTTGTCTGGCTTTGCAGAACGCTAGAAATGCGGCGCCAGGAATCACCGATTACCGTAACGCCAAGTTTCTCAATAAGCCGAACTACGGTGAAGGTTGTGAGGTCGATATTTACGACCGCCAAACGGGCGTGCACAACGGTCGACACCACTATCAGAATTGGGCGTTCAGTCGTCGCGTTTGCCCGAATGGCTACAGCGGCGTCCACTACACCGATTTCAACAACAGCAATCCGCACTGCCTGCGGTCATATGTTGTAGTCAAGCCTTCGACCTGTCCCAGCTGTGTCGTGGGCAATCCGGTCGATGTCATGTCGACTGACAAGACGTTACCGGTATCCGATTTCGAGTCCATCGATGGGCTTGGATTCGTACGCCATTATCGATCCGCACGGCGCAGCACCTACGGCTACCCTTCGGCGCTGGGGAACGGCTGGTACGCGGAACACACTCAGTCGTTGAATATCAACGATGCTTCAGGAGGGATGTTCGCTCCAATCATCCAGATCGTTATGCCCAACGGCGATCCGTTGATGTTCTTGAAAGACGCGACCTCGGGCCTGTGGGTGGCCGAGAAAGATCAGCTCAACAATGCCCTTTCCGAAGTGGTTCTCGCGAATGGTCAGCCCGGTTATCGGCTTTCGTTGAAGGATAACGAAGTCGAATGGTTCTCCCGGGATGGCCGGTTATTGAGCATCGAGCGCTCGGATGGCACCAGCCTGACCTATGCCTATGGTGAGTTCGGCTTACTTCAGACCGTTACCAATCATAAAGGTCGGTTTCTGACATTCCGTTATCGCGCCGATAGGCGGATCGACCGAGTGGAGGATTCCGCGGGGCGTTTCGTCTCTTATTCCTACGACAGCCAGGGTTTGTTGCAGATCGCGGACTATGGAGATCACCAGGAGCGTTACGTCTATCAGTCCGCTGGAAACAATAATTCACTGCTCACCCGAGTGGAGGACGGTCAAGGCAATCTGATCACGGCGTACACCTATGGCGATGAGCGTCCTTACACGACCGAGCGCGCCGGCGGGCAGAACAAATACATCATCGACTCCGGTACTAACTACTGGACCAAAATTGTAGTAACCGAGCCCAATGGGGCTGTCTCGCATCACCACTTTCGCTTTGTGCTTGGGCGTAGGGTCTTGGACAAGATCGAGCAGGTCTGCACGGATTGCGTCCCGGTCAACAAAACCTACGCCTACGACACCAATCTCAATCCGATCGAGGAAGTGGTCGGCAGCAGCAAGACCTGCCGTAACTATGATCCGGCCCGCAATCTGGAGCTGAGGAGAGTGGAAGGGGCCAGCGCGTCCTTCGATTGCGCCACCATGACCGGCGGCAGCTT
Organism: Pseudomonas sp. CGJS7; assembly: GCF_036961695.1. NCBI lineage: Bacteria > Pseudomonadati > Pseudomonadota > Gammaproteobacteria > Pseudomonadales > Pseudomonadaceae > Pseudomonas > Pseudomonas sp. CGJS7. The sequence goes on from NZ_JBAMDI010000026.1 coordinate 52,185, forward strand.
CGTTCGCAGCACCGTAACCCAATGGCACCCGACGCTGCGCAAGCCGGTTCAGCGCGAAGTGTCCGACGCCACGGGCAATCCTGTCGCCCGATACAACTGGACTTACAACGAGCGCGGCCAAGTGCTCCTGTCCAGCCAAACCGATCCATCGCGTCCAGCCGGCGATCCGCTGGCCACCCGCGCCACGACTTCAAGCTATTGCACGCAGGCTGACGTCGCCAACGGAATCTGCCCGTTGCCGGCTTTGTTGCGCTCTATCGATGGCGCCCGTACCGACATTGCCGATACCACCTCTTACAACTACTACACCAGCGAAGGCGCTACCTGCGCGTCTTCGCCCTCGACCTGCACCCACCGCAAGGGCGACTTGTGGAAGGTCACCAACGCCCTGGGCCAGGTGGTCCGAGAGCACCTGCGTTACGACGGCGCCGGCAGACTGCTGTCGAGCAAAGACATCAACGGTGTGGTGACCGACTTGGAGTACAGCCCGCACGGCTGGCTGACCGCGACCAAGGTGCGCGGAACAAACGCGGCGACCGAGACGGACGACGCCATCACCACTTACGAGTACGACCCGGTCGGACAAGTAAAGAAGGTGATCCAGCCCGACGGCGCATTCGTCCGCTACGAATACGATGCCGCCCGCCGACTGGTCGATATCTTCGACTCTGCCGGCAACCAGATCCATTACACCCTCGACGGCGCCGGCAACCGCACCAAGGAAGACACCAAGGACGCCAACGGCGCGTTGAAGCGCACCTTGTCGCGCATCTACAACCAGATTGGTCAGTTGAAGACGTCCAAGACCGCCGAAGGCCACCCGACGGGCTACGCGTACGACAACGCCGGCAACGGCGACACCGTTACCGACGCCCTCGGCCGCATCACCGACAGCGACTACGACCCGCTCAACCGCCTCGCCAAGACCTTGCAGGACGTCGGCGGCATCAACGCCAAGACCGAGTTCAAGTACGACGCGTTGGATCGTCTGGTCACGGTCAAAGACCCGAAGAACCTGGACACCGGTTATGGCTACAACGGCTTCGGCGATCAAGTGCGTCTGACCAGCCCGGACACCGGCGAGTCGACCTTCACCTACGACAGCGCGGGCAATCGCAAGACTGAAACCGATGCGCGGCTGATCACCCGCACCTACAGCTATGACGCGCTCAACCGCATCACCGGCATCGTCTATCCGACGACCAGCCTCAACGTCGCTTACACCTACGATGCCGTGCCCACGGTCTGTGCCGCCGACGAAGTCTTCGCCAAGGGGCGTCTGTCGCTGATGACCGATGCTAGCGGCAGCACTCAGTACTGCTATGACCGCTTTGGTCGTACCACGCGCAAGGTGCAGGCCACCAATGGCAAGGTGTTTGTGGTGCGTTATGCCTACACGCTGGCGGGGCAGCTGAGCGGCATCATCTATCCCGATGGCGCGGTGGCGACCTATCAGCGCGATGCGCAGGGCCGTATTACCCGCATTGACACTCAGCGCGCCGCTCCGGGTGCCGCGTCTGAAACGCTGTTGAGTCAGACTACGTATCACCCCTTTGGTGCTGTCGCGGGCTGGGTGTACGGCAATGGCCGCACCATGTCGAGGTCGGTGGACTTGGATTATCGGCCCACCGCGGTGAACGATCCTGCTGCGGGAGGCCTGTCGTTTGGGCTCGGATACGACGCCGTCGGCAATATCAACAAGCTGACGCCGGCGAGCGCGACCAATGCGTTGCTGGCTTACGACTACGATGCGCTCAATCGTTTGACCCATCTGCGTGATGGGCCGACACAAGTGGCGATTGATAGTTATACGTACGATGCAACGGGAAATCGGTTGAGCTTCGCGAATAGTGCTGGCACGCAGGTCTATACCTATCCTGCTAATAGTCATCGCCTCGCTCAGGTCGGATCCAGCAATTCGCGTAGTTACGATGCCAGCGGCAACTCTCTTCAGATCGGAGATAAGGCCTTTACTTACAACGATGCTGGGCGCAGTGCCGAAGTTAAGCTAGGGGCGACATCGGTGCAGAGCTATGCATACAACGGGCGCGGACAGCAAGTTCGAAAGTCTAATGCCGGCTCAGACCGCCATGTCGTTTATGACGAGTCGGGTCGCTGGTTGGGCGAGTACGGCAACGACGGAAAAGCAATTCAGCAGGTCGTTTGGATGAATGCAGTTCCGGTTGGGCTGCTGGTCGGTGCTGATGTCAGTCAGGCGCTCTACTACCTTGAGGTAGATCAGCTAACTGCACCGCGAGTAGTCATTGATCCTCGTCGTGATGTAGCGGTATGGAACTGGGATCTGAAAGGTGAGGCCTTTGGCAGCTCTTCGCCTGACCAGGATCCGGATCAGGATGGTAGTGCATTCCTATTTGATATGCGCTTTCCGGGGCAGCGTTATGATGCCTATAGTGGTCTCAACTATAACTATTTCCGGAACTACGATTCGATCGTTGGCAGATATAGTCAAAGCGATCCTATAGGTTTGAAAGGTGGGCTCGGTACCTATGTCTACGCTAATTCAGCCCCTCTTTCGGTCTGGGATTTTTATGGGCTAAGCCCAACTTTGGGCGAAGGATATGTGACTGGAGAAGATGTTCTCGGCTGGGTGGCGTGCAACAGAGGAAGGCTCGTTCCTATCTACGACGACAGTAATATTGGTTGGGCTTATGGAGAGTGCCCCGGTCCGATAAGGGACTGTGTCGTCGTTCATGAGCAGTCGCATATTGATACCGCTCGAGGAGTCTCAAAATCTATTTGCACTGAGAATTTTTGGGAGCCGAACTATTGGAATGTGCGATATCTTGGTGATGATGACTTGGCTCAAAGGATGTCTAGCGAATTCTCGGCTCATGCGGCCCAACTACGCTGCCTGGCAGCGAAGCTTAGGCAGCTTGATCAATGCGACGAAAAGTGCAGGCGGGTGATCTTGAGGGCCATTCGTGATACGGCAAGAAATATTCCTTCAATTGCTGCGGGAACATACGGAAAGAACTGAGGGCGCCTGCTGTGAATTCCTATATGTCTCGTGTCTTTGTGTTGGCGTTGATATTTCTCATTTCGTCGTGTTCGAATAAAAAGAGTGAGTCCGGTGAGATCTGGGTGAAGGGGCGCGGAGTCACCAGTTCGTTCGAATTATTCAAAGATGGAACCTACAGGGCATCTGATAACTGCGACATCTGCCCTAAGCAAGAGGTCGGAGGGGTATGGCAGAGGGAGGGGGAGCGCCTGACACTGAAAAAATCGGATGGCTCGATAGCTCAGGTGCTTGTGGAGACGACGTATCGGGGGTGTAACGGTCTCGTTCCTTTGGATGACTTGCCGAAGCTGAACAAGATGTTTCCGACCGATGTTTACTTTCGATGGCGCGATCAGTGTGCCCGGAAGCTCTAATCCGAGAGATTTAGGAGCCAGCTTTCTTTTTGGATCTGAGGTCTGGGCAATGTAGACGGTAGTTCGATCAAGTATTGCGAGTCTTTGCGACGTCGGAAAGTCTTGTGGCGCACTCGTTTTTGCTCGATTTTGTTAGTGGGATACGGTCTGGTTACGAGTCTGTACGGCGACAGCGGAACGTGCAGTCGCATTGCCGAGATTTCGGACTGCGGCCGTCGCGAACGTGGCGACGGCCGCAAGGCGCAACTACTGTGGAACCGATGCCAGCGTGCGCTCGATCTGTCCTGCCCATAAACGGAACACGCGAGCCAAGGCGCGGCGGCGTGATTGTTCGGACTTGCGGACGGGTGGGGCGCTGGCGGGATCGACGGGATCGATGGTGTGAGCGATGCCCACTAACTCATTGTGGAACGCCTGTAGTTCCAGGTAGGCGTCGATGGGTAGTTCGATGGTGCTCGCGCGCGGGGCGGTCGGGGTTTTGCGGGGCATAGCGGCTCTCCTTTCCATGGATGCATGGCCCGCGCTGCGCGATGTCGCAGGCGGGATGTCGGGAGGCTAAGAACCGCACACAGACGGCGGGCGTATTCCCCTTGCGGGTGTTGTATTAGCCGCCCTCCCGACGCTGAGAAGCGCCGAACTTGCGCCCAAACTACGGGCGCAAAAAAACCACCAAGTTTTCGGAGGTGGTGCCGCTGTGTGAAGGAGTTCTTAGGCTCCGGCAGTAAGACTGCTCCGCGAACTACGGCGTGTCAACGGCATTCGCAGTAAATGATTTAATAGCCGCCATGAGGCACTTACACGGTGGAAAATGCGGACAATATTGGGCAGCGGGCGATAAGCCAGTTGCGGTGACGCATGGCTAACGTATTAATCCTCGGTCCCCGCGCTCCGGCAGCGCTGGAACTCGCGCGACACTTCAATCACGCGGCCTGGTCCGTGCACGTCGCCGACAGTGTGCCGTGCCGCTTGACCGCGTGGTCGCGTTCGGTCGGACACGCGCATCGCTTGCCACCGCCACGTTCGCAGCCGTCGGGCTTCGTTTCAGCGTTGGCGCGGATCGCGAAAACTGAGCGGATCGATTTGATCGTACCGACCTGTGAGGAGGTATTCGCGCTCTCGCGGTATCGCCAAGCGCTACCAGCGTCGGTGCGGGTGTTGGCGGACGATTTCGACAAGCTCAAGGCGCTGCACAGCAAGCGGCAGTTTCTGGAGTTGGCGCGGGATTGCGGGGCGGTGGTGCCCGAGAGTCTGGCGGTGACTTCGTTGGAGCAGGCGCGCGTTTGGGCGGACGGCCGGCCGCTGGTGTTGAAGCCCGAGTTCTCCCGGTTCGGAGTGCATGTGCGTTTGTATCCGAACGGGATGCCCGCGGATGCGCCGCCGTTGGGGCTGGATCAGACGTGGGTGGCGCAGCGCTTCTGCGTCGGCACGGAGTTGTGTTCTTACAGCATCGCCGACGGCGGACGTTTGCTGGCGCATTCGGTGTACAGGCCGGCATATCGGCTCTATCGCAGTTCGAGTTTCTATTTCGAACCGCAGCCGACGCCGGCGATTCGCGAGTTCGTCGAGCGTTTCGTGGGCAAGATCGGGTTCACCGGACAGATTTCGTTCGATTGGATCGTTGGTGAGGACGGTTCGGCGACGGTGTTGGAGTGCAATCCGCGGGCGACCAGTGGGGTGCATTTGTTCGCGCCGGGCGATGGGTTGCCGGCGGCGTTGATGGGGCAGGCGTCGCGATGTATTGAGCCGGCGTCGGGACGGGCGAAGATGTTGGCGCCGGTGATGTTGAGCGCGGGTTGGTTGCAGGCGCTGCGGCAGGGGCGGGCGAGGCAGTGGTGGCGCGATATGCGGCGGGCGGACGATGTGTTGTCGGCCGCCGGGGATCGCTTGCCGCCGCTGGGTGGGCTCGCCGATATGGTTGCGTTCGCGGGTATCGCGTTGCGGCGCGGTTGCAGCTTGCGCGAGGCGGCTACGCGGGATATCGAGTGGGACGGCGAGGAGTGGCCGGAGTTGTGAATCCGTCCGCGCGCATCGAGGCCGAGTTCGCACAGTGCGTGGAGGCGTTCGCGCGTATCCATATGGGCGCGGATTCGCGCGAGTTGGTGGCCAATCTTGCGACGCGGGCGGAGGTCGTCGACGACGGCGAGCGCCGATACCCGGTCAGCGTCGACGATGGCGATGCGGCGGGCAATGCCTGGGTGTGTTCGCCGCGCACCACGTATGGCGATTACGCCATCGAGGAAGCCGTGCGCTATGCGCCTTCGGTGGTCGCCCCGTTGTTGCGCGCTACTGGGAAGGGTCTGGACGGCTTGTTACGCCGTGCCGGTATCGACCGCGCCGTGGCGATCAATAACTGGTGGCTGTCCACCAATCTGTATCCGCGTTGGCGCGAGCGCAGTGTGGCCCGGCTTCTGGACCGGGCCTTGCAGCGCTGGCCGACGCATGCGGTTTGGCTGCGTTCGCTCAATCATTCTCAGCATTCGAACTGGTTGGCCGAGTGCGAGGCGCTGGGGTTCACATTGATCCCCTCGCGGCAGGTGTATTTGTTCGGCGATGTTGCCGAGTCGGCGCGGCAACGGCATAACCTGCGTACGGATCTCAAGCTGTCGGGCAAGCAGCCGCGGCGTGTTCGCGATGGCGACATCGGCCCGGACGATTACGCGCGCATCGCTTGGCTGTACGGGCGCCTGTACATGGATAAGTACTCGGGTTGCAATCCGCGCTATACCGAGCGTTTTCTGCGCGAGTGGCATCGCGCGGGGCTGCTGCGCTTCGATGGATTTCGCGATGAGGCGGGGAAACTGCTGTGTGTGGCCGGGGTGTTCGGCTTCGGTGGTACGCTGACCACGCCCATCGTCGGTTACGACACCGATCAGCCGCAGCGCATGGGGCTGTATCGATTGCTGACCGCAACCACCTTCGAGCGTGCTATCGCCGAGGGCCAGGCGATCAACTTCAGCGCGGGCGCGGCCGAATTCAAGCGCTTGCGCGGCGGGGTTCCGAGCATCGAGTACAGTGCGGTTTATGCTAAGCATTTGCCGCGAGCTACCCAGCGTGCGCTGGGGGCGTTGTCGGCGATCACGCGCGGGGTCGGTGTTCCGATCATGCGCAAGTATGGTTTGTGAAAGAAGGCGGCACCGGAGGGGCGACATGGAAGATCCAACGACCGCGAGTATTTCCCCAGGCGATGTTTATGAGGATGCCTTCTGCCATCCGTGCCTCTGCTTTGGTATCGACGACGCGGGTTTTGTCTGGGGCGTCTCGCTTATCGACGGCAGCTATCCGCGAACGACCGATCCGCATGGCAGTGGGATTCGCCGTTTGACGATTGAGCAAGCCTGGGAATGGAAGCAGCGCGGACCCGAGTCGATGGCTCAGGCCTGGAAGACGGAGCACGGGTTGGAGGACTAGCCGATGAATGAAGCCGTCCACATTCGCGCTTCCAATGGATGGCATCCATCCCATGCTTCGCGCTGGTTCGCGGTGCTGTGTTCGGCACGGTTGCGCGCCGCGCCGGTAGGCGTGACGGTGCTGGATCGTCCGATCGTGCTCGCTCGCACTAAGGCCGGCTATGCGTTCGCATTGGAAGACCGTTGCCCGCATCGTCATGCGCCGCTGTCGGCGGGCTTGGCTACAGGCGAGGGTATCGCTTGCCCTTATCACGGCTGGCGCTTCGATCCGCAAGGTCGGTTGTGCGCAATCCCGGGTATGCCGCCCGAATGCGTGTTGCCGAAGGTTCGCGTTCGCGCTGCGGCGGTGCGCGAGCACGATGGTTTGATCTGGCTGCGCCTGGATGGCGTCGACGAAGGCGATTTGCCGGTGATGGTGCTACGCAATCCGGCTGGGTCGCGGCGCTTTCTGTGGCAGACCGAATGGCGCGCGCACGTGGTCGATGCGGTCGAGAATTTTCTCGATCCGATGCATACGCATTGGATTCATCCGGGGCTGGTGCGGCGTGGCGGTGTGCGCGATGCGGTGACGGCGTGTTTTGAGTCAACCGAAGCCGGTTTCAACGTCTTGTATCGAGGCCAACCGCAACAGTCCGGGCTGCTTTACCGCTTGTTCGAATCCCCCCGGGAAAGCGAACGCGCGATCTTCGACGCGCCCGGCAGCGCTCAGATCGAGTACCGCTATGCCAACGGCGGGGTGGTGCGTATCAGTCTGCATTTCACGCCGCAGTCGGCCGAATGCACGGCGGTGTTCGCCACCCTGCACGTTGAGAATCGATGGGCGCCGGCGTGGTTGGTGCGGGCGGTGGTGTGGCCGTTTCTTAAGCGCGTCAACGATCAGGATGCGCGGATGTTGGGGTTGCAGGCCGACAATCTTCGACGGTTTCCGGGTGTGCGTGGGGCGTCGACTCAGCTCGATTTGGTTCGGCCCTGGGTCGAGGCGTTCTGGGAGACCGGGGCCGCGCCCGCGGAGGTGCGGGCGCGAGAGGTTGAGTTGTTGTTGTGAGGTGTGCGGATCAGGAGTGCTGAAAAGCAGCGCTGCGCGGGATGGGAAGGGCAAGATCAAAATGGATTCCGGCTTTCGCCGGAATGACGGTAGGTGGGTTTTCGCGTCGCCGCTTGTGTGGTCGGTCTGCGTTGGCGGGAAAAGGCCAAGTCAAAATGGGTTCCGGCTTTCGCCGGAATGACGGGGTGGGGGTGTGCGGGGCGGTGGCGACGATCAGTTGGCGCGGTCTTTCTGGTCCACTTCGATCGATATCGTCCGTCCGTCTTCACCCAGTTGGAAATCGGCCCAGCGACGCGGCATTGCGCGGACTTGGTTGGCGCGCATCGCCTTTGCGAGGTCTTCGGAAGTCGTGGTCGGATAGGTGTTGGCGCGGCCGATCTTGGTCCACACGCCTTGTTCGCGGGTGTAGACGTAGCAGCCCGAACCCCAGCGTTCGGCGTTGCACAGCAGGTAGTCGGCTTGGCCGTCGTTGTCCAGGTCCGGCGTCATCAGCACGCAGTCCGAATCGGCGTTGAGGCACTCGGGCGTTTCCAGTTTGCGGTCGAGCACGCCTTGCAGCCACGCTGAGTCGGGTGCGGCGACGCCGGTCGCGGGCTTGATCCGCTTCAGCGCTTCGGCGGCGGTGCGCGCTTGCTGGTCGCGTTTGTCTTCCTGGCGGTATTCCCAGGAGTTTTCCATCTTCAGTACCCGCTCGATGTGCGCGCGCCGCTGGGCGTCGAGTTTCGGGTCGGCCTTCATCGCCACCAGCGCCTGGTATCCGCGTCGGCCGGTGTCGAAACGCAGGTGGGTCAGGTCGAAGCGGCCGGTTTCGGTGCGGCCGTCGCGCAGCCGCGCGAGTTGGTCGTTGACGCTGAGGCGGTGCGGGTCGAGCAGCCACGAGTTCGCCAGCACCGCCAGCAGCAGAATCCCGAGCGATACGCCGACGTTGACGCGCTTGAGGTCGTGCAGCCAGCCGGCGCGCGGGCGCAATGCGGCGACGGCGTAACCGACGGCGTAAGCGGACAGCGCCAGCGAGGCCAGCACCGCCCAGAAGCGTTCGGTGGTCCAGCCGTATTGGCCGATGCGCAGGCTCAGTGCGTACAGGCCCAGGCCGGCGTAGATCGGCAGGCTCAGCAAGGCGGCGTCGACCACGCGGCGCAGCCAGCTCGGGTACGGAGGTGCGTCGTCGCCGTCTTGATAGACGGCGTTGACGAACAGCACCGTCACCGCGATCAGGCTCATCAGGATCAAGGTCGCCGAGCGCGTGCTCCACAGCGCGTCCAGGCCGGTGAACGGCAGGCTGACCACGAACAGCAGCGCGATCAGCGCGACCAGCGGCAGCAGGCCCTTGAAGATCGCGAACAGGATTTGCCGCGCCACTTGCACCGGTTTCTGTTGGGTGCGGCCGACCAGCACGCCCAGGCCGATCATGATCCCGGTGGCCAGGTGGATGAAGCTGCGGGTGCCGAACAGGTCGGCGAAGAAGCCGATGCCGATCAGCTTGAACAGCACCGCGCACAGGCCGAGCACCGCCCAGCAGATGCCGACGAAGACGGCGGTCAGGATCAGGGTGAGCGCGTTCTGCCAGCCGTGTTCGAACAGCGCGGTGTAGGGGGCGCGCCAGCGGCCGCTGTCGAGTCGGCATTGCAGGTAGGGCAGGGCGACGAACAGGGCGATGGCCAGGCTGGCGCCGAACGGCCACAGCACCGCGCTCTGCTTGATGTGCGGCGCGCCGGTGGCGCTCCAGCCGGCCCATAGCGCCAGCAGCAGGTAGATCGCGCCGACGCCGAGGGTGCCGGTCCAGAAGCGGGCGTCGTTCAGGCGTTGCACCGACAGCAGCATCACTGTCGGCACCGACAAGGCGATTACGTATGAGCACACTTCCAGGCCCGAGCCGTCGGGGGCGGCGATGCGGATCAGGTACAGCAGCAGGCCTTGCAGCAGGGCGACCAGGACGATGAAGGAGCGGGTCGCGTGGGAGAGCGAGGCGGGTGCGGGTTGCGGGGTGGGGCTCATGCGGTTCCTTGGCCTGGGCCTGTAGTGGATCGAGGCGCGGTTGCGATGCAGCGGCGCTGGTGCGGAAGGATACCCACGTATCTTGGGAGCAGGCAGATCTGCTCCCTCTCCCGCTTGCGGGAGAGGGTTGGGGTGAGGGGGGGAGCGTCTTAGGCGCGAATGCTTTCGCCCAGAAAGTTACGCGATCTGACGTGCCCTCACCCCAACCCCTCTCCCGCAAGCGGGAGAGGGGCTCAGTTGCGCTATTTGGCTGCGGGCTTCGTGGGCTTTTTCGCGGCGCTCGCAGCGGTCCGCTGCCAATACGGCTTGAGCTTCTCGATCCGCTTGTACGCCGGACAGGTCTCGCGATGCGCACCCGGCAAATAGCTCAAGCTCATCAAGAACTCGTTGGTGATCTCGCCACCAGTAAAACGGAAGGTGCGCTTGAACAACTTGATCCAATCGGCTTTAACCCGCGGCTTCCCGTCCAGCAACACATGCGCATCCAGCCATTGCGCAAACCCGCCGTGGCTGACGCGCAACTGCTGAATCACCTGAGCGTTATGGATAGCCGCATCGACCTTGAGCCGATTGCGGATGATCCCTGCGTCTTCAAGCAAACGCAGACGATCGGCCTCGCCGTAACCCGCGACGGTGTCGACATCGAACCCGCCGTAGGCACGGCGAAAGCCCTCGCGCTTGCGCAGGATGGTTTCCCAGCTCAAACCGGCCTGATTGATTTCCAGGATCAGCCGCTCGAACAGATCCGCTTCGTCGCGCTGCGGAAACCCATACTCGGTGTCGTGATAGCGGCCGTGAACGGGATGGCCCGGGGCGATGTCGCAGTAACCGGACATACGGTCCTCATGAGATAGACGGTCGGATCGGATTGTCGGCGGCGCGGGGGCGGGAAGCCAGCGCAGTCTCCTCGTCCCCGATGCGGCTCTCAGGCCCGAGGCGATCAAGGCGCTGAGCCCTTTTGCCTGCGCCGGTCCCAATTTGTGGCCACAAGACGGCGGTGAAGTTGGCCGGAACCGACCCGATTCGGCGTACCGCCACCCCGGCCACCGCCCGGTCCGGGCGCCCCAGCCCGGCCTGAACCTGCGGCGGTCCGCCCGTTTTCGCGACCCGCAGCCGCGCCCGGCACGCTAGAATGGCGCCATGCAAGTGACGCCCACGCCCCTCGCCAGTCAGGTTCTGATCGCGCTGCCTTCGCTGGCCGACACCAATTTTTCGCGCAGCGTCGCGCTGATCTGTCAGCACGACGACGACGGCGCGATGGGGATCGTGGTCAACCGGCCGTCGGAATACACCCTAGGCGAGGTCTTCGGCCAGATGGGCGTGGACGGCGGCGACGATGCGCTGCGCGCCCAGATCGTGCTCGCCGGCGGCCCGGTTCATCCCGAGCGCGGCTTCGTGCTGCACGACGGCGGCACCCGCTGGGATTCGACCCTGGTGATCGGCTCGGCGCTGTACCTGACCACCTCGCGCGACATCCTGGAGGCCATGGCCAAGGGCGAAGGCCCGGACAACGCCATCGTCGCGCTGGGTTGCGCGGGTTGGGGTTCGGGGCAGTTGGAACACGAGATCACCGAAAACGATTGGTTGACCGCGCCGGCCGACGCCGAGTTGCTGTTCGAGCTGCCGCTGGACGTGCGCTGGCATGCCGCGGCCGGCCGCATCGGCGTGGATTTCGCCCACCTGGCCGATTACGCCGGACACGCATGAGCACTGGCGCTTCCGATTCGATCCGACGCGACGGCACCGTCCTCGGATTCGATGTCGGTGCGCGCCGGATCGGCGTGGCCGTGGGCAGCGCGTTCGGCCATGGCGCGCGCGCGCTGGCGGTGATCGACGTGCACGGCGCCGGCCCGGATTGGGGCGCGATCGACCGTGTGTATAAGGAATGGCGCCCGGACGGTTTGATCGTCGGCGACCCGATGACTTTGGAAGGCGGCGACCAGCCTGCGCGCTTGCGCGCCCACGCCTTCGCGCGGCAGCTGCGCGCGCGCTACAAATTGCCGGTGGTGTTGGTCGATGAGCGTTCCAGCTCGATCGAAGCCGCACACCGTTTCGCCGCCGACCGCGCGGAAGGGCGCAAGCGCCGCCGCGACGCCGAGGCGCTGGACGCGGTGGCCGCGGCGGTGATCGTCGAGCGCTGGCTCGCCGCGCCCGACGATGCCACCGACATCGATCACATTTCGCATCCTTGAAGCGCCGCACATCATGACGACCCACGTTTCCGCCGCCGGCGGTTCGCGCCACCTGCTGAGCCTGCGCGAGGCTTCGCGCGAATCGCTCGAAGCCCTGCTGATCCGCGCCCAGGCCTTCGCCGAGGGCCATTACGACGCCCGCGCGCTGGCCGGCACCGCGGTGTGCACCTTGTTCTTCGAACCGTCCACGCGCACGCGCCTGAGCTTTCAGCTGGCCGCGCAGCAACTGGGCGCGCACGTGCTCAACTTCGACGCGTCCACGTCCTCGACCAGCAAGGGCGAGACCGCGCTGGACACGCTCAAGAACATCGAAGCGATGGGCGTGCGCGGTTTCGTGATCCGCCATCGCGAAGACGGCGCGGTCGCCGCGCTGGCCGCGCAGGCGCGCGCCGGCACCTGTCTGGTCAACGCCGGCGACGGGCGCAGCGCGCATCCCACGCAGGGGCTGCTCGACATGCTGACCTTGCGTCAGGCCAAGGGCGTGGATTTCTCCGGCTTGCGCGTGGCGATGATCGGCGACGTCAAGCATTCGCGGGTGGCGCGTTCGGACTTGCAGGCTTTGCGCGCGCTCGGCGCGGGCGAGATCCGGGTCTGCGGCCCGGCCTCGTTGTTGCCCGATGACGGCACGCTGGACGGTTGCGTCGTCACCCAGGATTTCGACGCGGCGCTGGACGGCGTGGACGCGGTGATGATGCTGCGTCTGCAGCGCGAGCGCATGGAAGAAGGTCTGGTGGCTTCGCTCGACGATTACCACCGCGATTACGGTTTGACCGTGGCGCGGCTCAAGCGCGCGGCGAGCGACGCGGTGGTGATGCATCCCGGTCCGATGAACCGCGGCGTGGAGATCACCGATGAGGTCGCCGACGGTCCGCAGTCGTTGATCCTGACTCAGGTCGCCAACGGCGTGGCCGTGCGCATGGCGGTGCTGGAGACCTTGCTCAAGGGTTGAGGCGGCGGCCCGATCCTTTATCGGCTGCGCTGTTGGGCGCGGCTGTTTTCATCGCTTTATTTGGAATTCGACATGATCGTGAAAGACAGCAACGGCACTGCGCTCGCCGATGGCGACTCGGTGTTGGTGATCAAGGACCTCAAGGTCAAGGGCACTTCGGTGACGCTCAAGCGCGGCACCTTGTGCAAGAACATTCGCTTGACCGACGACGAAGAGTTGATCGAGTGCAATGTCGAGAAGGTGAAGGGGTTGGTGTTGCGCACGGAGTTTTTGAAGAAAGCTTGAGGGCAAGAGCAAATCCCCCTTAATCCCCCTTTTTCAAAGGGGGAGAGCTTCGGGTGGGTTGCTCGCGGGCTGGGCGATCATCGTTTCGGGCGCAGCAAACCAACCACCACGCCAGCGTCTCCCCCTTTGAAAAAGGGGGATTAAGGGGGATTTGCTTTTAGCTCCGCAGCCCTCAAAGCCGCTGCGCGAACACCCAACTCCACAGCTCCGGCGTCGCATAGGCCCGATCCCAAGAGTCGTGGCCGACCCCAGCGAACTCGGTGTAACGCGCATCGCGCGCACCCGCACGCTTGAGCGCGGCAGCCATATCGCGCGACTGCGTCACCGGCACCGCATCGTCGCGGTCGCCGTGGAAGATCCAGACCGGCGTGTGCTTCAACCGCGCAGCCGCATCGTCGAACGCATCCCCGCCGGGCTTCACATCGCGCACGTACAGATCGCCGATGGCGGCCGGCGCGGTGATGCCGCCGCACACCGGCACCAGCGCGGCGAAGCGTCCGGGCTGCATCAACGCCAGTTCGTAGACGCCGTAGCCGCCGCGCGACAGGCCGGTCAGCGCGATCCGTTTAGGGTCGCCGGCGAACTCGCGCGTGGCCGCATCCAGCGCGGCCAGGGCCATGCGCGCGGTGTCGCCGGTCCACGACGCGTCGGCGGGCGACTGCGGGAAGACGGCGATGGCGGGAAATTGATCGGGGATGGTGCGGATATGCGGAGCCAGGCCGACCGCGAGTTGTCGCCGATTGTCGTCGCCGCGTTCGCCCGAGCCGTGCAGGAACAGCACCACCGGCGGATGCTCGCCGCCGGCGCTGCGTGCGGGCACGAACACCTGATAACGGTGGCGCGCGCCGTCGGCGGCGGTGAGTTCGCGTTCGAGGAAACGGCCGTGTTGGCGTGAGTCGGTCATGGCGGCGGAGGACGGAGCGGAAGCGGTAGGCGTGCCGGCGCAGGCGGAAAGCGTGGCGATCGAGGCGAGCAGCAAGGTGGCGAACAGGGCGTGGAGCGGACGACCGGGCATGAGCGTCTCCGGAACGGGCTGCCGGCATCATTGGCCGATGGCGGCGCCGGATTCAAGTGCGCGAGGCGCGAGAGCGTGCCCGCGAATCCGGACGCGCGATCAGACCGATTCGGCAAGACGCTGCCGCAGCAGGCTCTGCGCGGCCAGAACCGCTTCGGCGCTGAGGCGGAACTTGCGCTTGGGCGCGCCTTGTCCGGTCCAGGCGAAGCGACGCCACAGCGCCAACGGCACCCCGGTTTCGGTTTGGCCGCCGCGCAGGCGGCGCAGCAGCAGTTCGGTGTAGGTGTACAGCGCCAAGGCTTCGCGGAATGCGGCGTCGCGCATCAGCGCATCGACTTCGTGCTGCTCCAGCAGACGGTCGCAATCCAGCGCGATTTCGTCGAGCCAGTAGCGCATGGTCTTGTCGGCGCGATGCCTGTCCACCGGGCGCAGCCGGGTTGCGCGCAGCGAGGGGTTGTTGATGTACCAGCTGCATATCTCGCAAAAACAATGCGCGTCCGGCGAGTACAGCCGTTGCCCGGGGTCGGCCACCAGGCGTTGGCTGTCGCCGATCCGGCTTGCGAACAAGCGGCAAAACGCCTGCAACTGCTCCAGCGGCGGGCGCGCCGACGGCGGCAATTCGGCGTAGTAGCGTTGAATCCATTCCGCCGCGGCTTGTCGATCGGTGGCGTAAGCGTGCGCGGCCTGGAAACCGATGAAGCCGCGCTCGATGGCCTGGGCCATCCACTTCAACAGCGCGTAGCTTCGCGCCTGCAGATCCACTGCGTACTCGATGTCTGCTTCCTGCAACATGGCGCGATCTTAGCGGCGTGTTGCAAGCGGAGCCGAGGCCGTTCGTCGGTGGCTGAGCGGTTGCTTGCGGTTCGTCGATGCGGTGGGTTCACCGCGCAAGCTCATGCCCTCATTCCCGCGAATGTCGGCCCCGCTTTGCTTCGGCGGACCCGAGCATACAAAACCTTCAGCGTCATCCCTCCAGAACGTCATCCCCGCGAAGGCGGGGATCCAGAGACTTCAGCGCCATCCTTCCAGGCCGTCATTCCCGCGAACGCGGGAATCCAGCGACTTCAAGCGTTCTCGCACGAAAGGCACTGGATGTTCGGCTCCGCCGAAGTAAAGCGGAGCCCGCGTTCGCGGGAATGACGTTCTGGAAAATTCGATCGGGGTGGATGTTGTTGTTATCTCAGCGTCGGTATGCGATGACGCGCAGCCCGCTCAACAACCGTGGTGGCACGTTCATCGGCTCGTAGCGCCCGATCAACTCAACAAAATCACCGTAGCCAACCCAAGGAAGCTCAAGAACCCCATCACATCGGTCAGCGTAGTCAAAATCACGCCGCCCGCCAGCGCCGGGTCGAAACCCAAACGCTTGAGCGTGATCGGCACCAGCACGCCGCCAGCAGCGGCCGTGAGCAGATTGATAGTCAACGCGGTGCCGATCACCAACGACAAGCCCGGCTGGCGGAACCACAGCAGCACGATCAAACCCAGCCCGATGCCGAGCACCAGGCCGTTGATCAAGGCCACCGACAGCTCCTTGCGCAGCAGCACGCCGACGTTGGAGGCGCCGATCTGGCCCAGGGCCAGGCCGCGGATCATCAGCGCCAGCACCTGGGTGCCGGCGTTGCCGCCCATGCCGGCGACGATCGGCATCAGCGCGGCCAACGCCACCAGTTTGGCGATGCTGCCTTCGAATTGGCCGACCACGCTGGCGGCCAGGAACGCCGTGCACAGGTTGACGCTGAGCCAGATCAGCCGGCGCCGGAACGCGCGCCGCACCGGGCTGAACAAGTCTTCGTCTTCGTCCAGGCCGGCTGCGCTGAAGGCCTGGTGTTCGGCTTCTTCGCGGATGATGTCGACCACGTCGTCGATGGTGATGCGGCCAAGCAGGATGTTGTTGTCGTCGACGACCGGGGCGCTGATCCAGTCGTGGTCGGAGAATTGGCGCGCGACTTCGCCGGCGGTTTCGCCGACGTCGATGGCGGGTTGTTCGTCGTCGATCAGTTTGTTGATCGCGGTGCCGGGCTCGTGGGTCAGCAGCGCAGCCAGGGCGATGCGGCCCAGGTATTGGTGGCGGCGGCTGACCACGTACAGGTGGTCGGTGTGCTCGGGCAATTCGCCGCGCAGGCGCAGGTAACGCAGGACCACGTCGATGGTGGTGTCGGCGCGCACCGTCACCACGTCGGGATTCATCAGGCGGCCGGCGGTGTCTTCCGGGTAGGACAGCACTTGCTCGAGCCGCTCGCGGTTCTCGCGGTCCATCGACTTGAGCACTTCGTCGATGACGGTGTCGGGCAGGTCTTCGACCAGATCGGCCAAGTCGTCGATGTCGAGGTCTTCGACCGCGGCGACGATTTCGTCGGTGTCCATGTCCGCGAGCAGGCTTTCGCGCACTTCTTCGCCGACGTGGACCAGCACTTCGCCGTCGTCTTCCGGATCGACCAGCCCCCACACCACCACGCGCTTGCCCGGGGGCAGCGATTCGAGCAGGTTGCCGATCTCGGCCGGCGACAGGGTGTTGACCAAGCGCCGCACCGGCCCCAGACGACCGCTGTCCAGCGCATCGGAAAGCAGGCGCAATTGACGTGCGGTCTTGTCGTGGCGGACGGCTTCGGCCATGCGGTACTTCCTGGCGGGGGACGGGCGCGGCCACGAAGCCGGCGTGGGTCTGACGATACCGTCGCATTATCGCCCGCGATGGCGGCAAAACCCAGTGAAATCGATGGGGCGCGAGCAGGCGGGGCGCGGACGGCCCGGCGCCGCGCGCGGGCGGTGAACGTCAGTGAATCAAAAGCGCGGCGGCCGTCGATAAGCTCGCCCGACCGCCCGGGAAGGGCTCGCAAAGGAGCGCACACAGTGGCATTGGATCCGACGCAGATCGCAACGATCGTCGAGCGGCACTTTCAACCCTTGGTCGCGCCGCTGGATTGCGCGGCGCCGGGCAAGGCCCCCGGGATTCTGGTCGGCCTCACGCAGGGCACGCAGGTGCAGTACTTCCAGTTCGGCGAAGTGATGCTGGCCGAGCCGACCGGCGCCAAGCCGGCGCCGGAGGAGATCGTGGTGTGGATCGGCTCCAACACCAAGGTGGTCACCGCGACCTTGCTGGCCTTGACCCACAGCGCCGAGTCGCCGGCGGTGATTCCGGTCGGGCTGTACACCCCGGCCGCGCAGTTGTTGCCCAAGGGCATCGGCATCGGCAGCTATCAGGACCAGCCGATCCTGCTGCGGCATCTGGCCAGCCACAGCGCCGGCTTTCCCGATGGCCCGTGCGGGGAACAGAAATTCGGCGATTACACCTTCGAGATGACCACGAAGTTCTTGCGCACGTTCGCGCCGCCGTATCCGCCCGGGCAGCTGTATCACTACAGCGATCAGGGCTTCGCCTTGCTCGGCGCGCTGTTGTCGCACGCCTATCGCGCCGATGGCGACATCCTCGCCGGCGCGGATTGGGACGTCAGCTACCAGGCATGGCCGCAGATCGCCCGCCAGTACATCACCGCGCCGCTGGGCATGAACTGCACTCAGGTCGATTACATGCCGGTGATCGACCGGGTGGCGCAGGGGTTCGGCAACGGCGTCGCGGGGCAGGCGTATCCGAAGGTCGCCTCGCCGGTGTTGGTACTGGATTCGGCCGCGCTTGGCGCGGGCGCGTTGTCCTCGACGCTGGCGGACATGGTGCGGTTTTTGCAGGCGCAGATCGCGCCGCCGGCGGGGCCGCTGGGCGAGGCGATCGCGCTGACGCATCAGTTGCAAGGCGAGCAGTTGGCGACCGGCCTGGGTTGGCAACTGGGCAACGGCTACTTTTACAAGGACGGCTTGGTGCCGGGGCATGCCTCGTTCATGGCGTTCGATCCAGTCGACGCCATCGGCTTGTTCGCCTACGCCAACAGTTGGGGCGGCGATCATGGCGCGAGTTTGGGCGTGGCGACGCGCGAGGTGTTGGGAGAGTTGCGCGGGCCGCCGGCTTGGCCGGGGAAGCCGATGCAGCCGGTGTGGGCTCCGCAGTGTCCGGTTTAGTGGTGCTGGGGGAGTGGGATCAAGATCAAGATCAAAATGGGTTCCGGCTTTCGCCGGAATGACGGTGGGGAGGTTGCGCGGTTTATTGCCAGCGTGCGGGGTTATTGGCGGCGCTGGCCGCGAGACGGATGGATGTCCGCCTCGCGCGCGGTCAGGCTTTGAGCCAGGCCTCGATGCCCGCGCGATCCTTGGCCCGCAACAGCGCCGGCGCGCGCTTGCGCAGGGCGTCCAGGTTCAAGCCGCGGATCGCCCGGCGCAGTTCCAGCAAGGTCGCCGGGTGCAGGCTGAATTCTTCCAGCCCCAGCGCCAGCAGCAGCGGCGCGAAACTGGCGTCGCCGGCCATTTCGCCGCACACCGCCACCGGTTTGCCGCGTGCCTTGCCCAGCCGGATCACGTCGCGGATCACCCGCAGCACCGCCGGATGCAGCGGGTGGTACAGCTCGCTGAGCGCTTCGTTGTTGCGGTCGGCGGCGAGCAGGTACTGGACCAGGTCGTTGGTGCCGATGGACAGAAAATCGATCAGGCCGATGAAACCGGGCAGGGCGATCGCCGCGGCGGGCACTTCGATCATCGCGCCCAGCGGTACGTTCTCGGCGATCTCGTGGCCCTGCTTGCGCAGGTCCGCGGCGACCCGGGTCAGCAGCTTGCGCACGCTGCGCACTTCTTCGGTCGAGCTGATCATCGGCACCAGCACCCGCACCGGGCCGTAGCCGGAGGCGCGCAGGATCGCGCGCAACTGGGTTTCCAGCAGGCCCTCGCGCGCCATCGACAGGCGCACGCCGCGCACGCCCAGCGCCGGGTTGGGTTCATCGCGCAGCGCCAGACCGGTCTTGTCGGCCTTGTCCGCGCCCAGATCCAGGGTGCGGATGGTGACGGTGCGGCCGGTCATGCCGAGCACGACGTCGCGGTAGACGCGGAACTGCTCGTCTTCGTCGGGCAGCTCGTTGCGCTGCAGGAACAGGAATTCGGTGCGGTACAGGCCCACGCCCGCGGCGCCGAGCGCGTGCGCCTCGGCCACGTCGTCGCGCGATTCGGCGTTGGCGTAGAGCTTGATGTCGACGCCGTCGAGGGTGCGGGTGGGTTCGCGGCGCAGGCGGTGCAGTTGCTTGCGCTCGCGCGCTGATTCGCGCACCCGTGCGCGGTGCGCGCGCAGGTCGTCG
Source organism: Pseudomonas sp. CGJS7 (assembly GCF_036961695.1). NCBI lineage: Bacteria > Pseudomonadati > Pseudomonadota > Gammaproteobacteria > Pseudomonadales > Pseudomonadaceae > Pseudomonas > Pseudomonas sp. CGJS7. The sequence continues at coordinate 71,640 of NZ_JBAMDI010000026.1, forward strand.
GCGTTGGGTTCCAGGATCACCGTGCCGGTGAGGCCGTCGACCACCAGCGCGTCGCCGTCGTTGACCTTCAGCAGCGCCTGCGCGGCGCCGACGATCAGCGGCAAGTGCAGGCTGCGCGCCAGGATCGCGCTGTGCGACAGGGTGCTGCCGGCGGCGGTGACGATCGCCATCACCCCTTGCGCCTGCAACTGCGCCAGTTCGGCCGGGGCGACGTTGTCGGTGACCAGAATCTCGCCGGCCACCCCCTGGGTGTCGTGATCGCGCCGGTGCAAGGCCGCGTGGATGCGCCCGATCACCTGATCGATATCGTCCACGCGGCTGCGGAAGTACGCGTCGTCCATCGCCTCGAACACCGAGGCGATGCGGTCGCGCTGCAGGCGCAGGGCGTAGTCGGCGGCGTAGTGGCCGGTGCGGATCAGTTCGTCCAGGCCTTGCAGCAGTTCCGGGTCGTCCAGCAGCAGGGTGTGCAGGTCGAGGAACTCGCCGACCTCGTGCGCGAGCGCGCCGTGCAGGCGCTCGCGCAGGGTGTGCATTTCATTGCGCACGGTGTCGATGGCTGCGTGCAGGCGCGCCAGTTCGCCTTCGACCTGCGCATCGCCGATGCGTTCCTCGGCCACTTCCAGCGCGTGCGGCAGCCTGACCCGGGCGCGGCCCAGCGCGCTGCCTCGTGAGGCGCCGTGACCTTGGAATTCTTGCCGCATCCGCGCCTCCGGCTCAGCTGTCTTCGTCGAAACGGCGGTCGAACAGCGCGACCACGGCTTCGGCCGCGTTGGCTTCGTCTTCGCCGTCCACGCGCAGTTTGACGTGGGTGCCTTGGCCGGCGGCGAGCAGCATCACGCCCATGATGCTCTTGGCGTTGACCTCGCGGCCCTTGGCGGTGAGGGTGGCGTTGCTGCGGAAGGCCGACAGCACCTGCACCAGCTTGGCGGTGGCGCGGGCGTGCAGGCCCAGTCGGTTGGAAACGGTCAGGTCGCGTTCGATCATGTCGGGGTCCTCAGGCATTGGTCGAGCGCATCGTGTTCGATACGGCCGTGGCGCTTGGTTCGGTTGTGGCGGTAGTGCTTTATTGCGGTTCGCGTCATGCGTTCAAGGGGCTTGCTGAAAATGGATGCGGCAAACGTGGCCGCGCTCACGCATCGCCGCGCTAAGCCTCATCGAGGATCACGCCGTTGCGGGCGCCGGCGGCGGCGACCGCGGGCAGTTGGTCCAGGCCGAGCTCGGCGTAGTTCATCACCCGCATCAGCATCGGCAGGCTCAACGCCGACACCCGCCGCACCGGCGTGCCCAACTGGGCCACGCGCGCGGCCAGATTGCTCGGCGAGGCGCCGTACAGATCGGTCAGCACCAGCACGCCGTCGCCGTCGTCGACGCGGCGCAGCGCCGCGCTGGCGACCGGCAGCATCTGCTCCAGGTCCGCGTCGAACGGGACTTCCAGGGCTTCGGTGCGCAGCGGCAGCGGATTGAGCAGACGGCCGGCGACAGCGACCAGCGCGCTGCCGATTCCGGAGTGGGTGATGAGTAGGACGCCGACGGACATGCGACCAACTTAACAGAGCACGGTGACGGGCCGAAAGCGTCCGGGCGGTCGCGCGGCGATTTATCGCGGTGGGGCCGCGCCCGGCGGCGGATCGATGCCGCAGCGCAGCGTGCCGCGTCGGCGGTGGTGCGCCAGGGCGGGCGCGAAACTGCGGCGCGTGGTGGCGCGCGTGTCGGGCCGGTATCGAAACGCGCCGGCGCTGGGTTCGTCCGAACCGATGGTCGGCCGGCCAATCGAACGGGCCGCCCGTGGGCGGCCCGTTGCGGTGGACCCGATCGCCTCGCCCAAGCCTGTTCGGCCGGAGCGGGGCGGCGCCGTTACTGCTTGGGCGGCGTTTCAGTCTGGTCCTTGTCCGGCGGCGGCGGCGCGCTGTCGGTGGGTTGCGGATTGGCCGGCGGCGCGTCGGTGGGCGGCGTCTCGGCCGGCGGCGGCATGTCCGCCGGGGGCGGAACGGTGTCGCTCGGCGCGGTGGTATCGGCCGGCGCGGTGGCCGCCGGGTCGGGCGCCGGAGTCTCGGTCGGCGGTTTGTTGCAAGCGCTCAGCAGGCCGGCGGCGAGCAGGGCGCTCAGTGCCAGGGCGAGAGTGCGCGGGCGGGGACGCTGGATGTTCATCTTGATCCTTTGCTGATCGACTCAGCGGTGGGGAGAAGAAGGCGCGGGTCCGGTCGTGGCTGTGCGGACCGGCCGCGGGTCATTTGTCGCCGACGCGCTTGTTCTGGCCGGCCTGATATTCCGACAGCGAGATCGCGCCATCGCCGTCGAGATCGTGGACGGAGAAATTGGCGGCCAGGCGCGCGTCCATCGCGGCTTCGTCGCGGCTGATCTTCTGATCGCCGTTGGCGTCGAGTTCGCTGAACTTGGCCGGGCCGACCGCTTCGCCCGGCGGTGGCGGCGTGCGTGCGTCGTTGACCGGCGGTTCGGTGCGTTGCATGGCCGGATTCGGCGATACCGTGCCGGGCGGAGAACCGTTCTGAGCGAACGCCGATGGCGCGGCGGTGGCGGCCAACGCGACTAGCAGGGCCGAACTGAGGTTTCGACCGAGGCCGCGGATCATGAGGTTCATGTCGCTGCTCCGTGGTTGCGGGAACGCCGGGTCGGTGCATCCGGCGCAATTCGAACCTACGGGGCGCGGTGCAAGCGCGGCGGCACGGGGATGGGAAAATTTCGTAAGCGGCGGTGGGTTCCGCGGCGGGGGAGTCACCGCCGATTCACCTGTGGGGCGATGTTTGGCGAATTATTCGCGGTCGCGGTCGCGGTCGCGGTCGCGGTCGCGGTCGCGGTCGCGGTCGCGGTCGCGGTCGCGGATCGGTCACCGTCGCCGTCGCGGCTGCTGCTGCCCGCTGCATCGAAACTCCCCCACCCGTCATTCCGGAGAAAGCCGGAACCCATTTTGATTTTGCCGTTGCTCGAAACTCGAGACAGCAACAGCAACGTCAAAATGGGTTCCGGCTTTCGCCGGAATGACGGTGAAGGGGGTTTGAGTTTTCGTTTCGCCGGAATGGCGGTGGGTGAGGTTTTGGCGGGAATGGCGGTGAAACGAGCCTTACCCGCGCTCAATCCAACTCGCGATGATGCACCGCCACTTCATTCCACCCGCGCAGCCGCGCATGCTCGGCCAAGCGCTCGGCCAAATACACCGAACGATGCCGCCCGCCGGTGCAACCGAAGGCGATGGTCGCGTAGCTGCGGGTGCTGTCCGATTGCAGGCGCGGCAACCAGGTGTCGAGGAACTGGCTGATCTGCTCGACGTACAAGGCCACGTCGGCTTGCGATTCCATGTACTCGCGCACGCCGCCGTCGCGGCCCGACAACGGCCGCAGCGCCGGATTCCAGTGCGGATTGGGCAGCGCGCGCGCGTCGAACACGAAGTCGGCGTCGGCCGGCACGCCGCGCCGGTAGGCGAAGGATTCGAACAGCAGCGACATGCCGGCCTCGCCGTCGAGACCGAATTCGGTGATGACGTGGCGGCGCAGCTGGTGCACGTTGAGTTCGCTGGTGTCGACGATCGCGTCGGCGATCTGGCGCAGCGGCTTGAGCACTTGCCGTTCCAGCGAAATCGCATCGGCCAGGGCCAGCCCGAACTGGCTCAGCGGATGGCGCCGGCGGGTGTCGGCGTAACGCTTGAGCAATACCGAATCGCTGGATTCGAAGAACACCAGTTTCGGATCCGCGCCCAATGCGCCGACCGCCGACAACCACTCGGGAATATTGGCCAGATCGCTGTGGCGGTTGCGCACGTCGATGCCGACCGCGAGCTTGGTCGGCATGCCGTCTTCGGCCTTGATCACGTTCTGCACGAACTGCGGCAGCAATTCCGCCGGCAAATTGTCGACGCAGTAGAAACCCAGGTCTTCGAAGGTGTTCAAGGCCACCGACTTGCCCGAGCCGGACATGCCGCTGACGATGACCAGACTGAAGCCGCTGGCTTCAGGCAAAGGCTCGGCGTTCGCGCGCGTGGCGGTGGACGCACTGGCTTGGGGTTCGATGCCGCTCACGATTCGCCGCGCTCCAAAAAGTTGCTGTGCCGGGCGATGAACGCTGCGGCCGGGTCCAGGCCTTTCATGCGCAGGCTGTGCAGGCGCGTGGCCGCTTCGGTCAGCACGGCCAGGTTGCGGCCGGGCATCACCGGCAAGGTGATCATCGGCACGTCCAGGTCCAGCACGCGGCGCAGGCCGGTGTCGCCGGTCAGGCGTTCGATGCCGGCCGGTTTGGGTTCGCTCATCGGCTTGGTCAGGTGCACGATCAGACGCAGGTATTTGTTGTTCTTGACCGCGGTGTCGCCGAACATCTGGCGGATATTGAGCACGCCCAGGCCGCGCACTTCCAGCAGGTCCTGGAGCATGTCCGGGCAGGTGCCGTCGAGCACGTCCGGCGCGATCTGGGTGAACTCCGGCGCGTCGTCGGCGACCAGCCGATGCCCGCGCGTCACCAGTTCCAGGGCCAGCTCGCTTTTGCCCGAACCCGATTCGCCGGTGATCAGCACGCCGATCGAATAGATTTCCATGAACACCCCGTGCAGGGTGATCTGCGGCGCCAGCGCGCGGGCGAGGTGGTATTGCAGGTGATTGAGCAGTTCGTGGCCGCGTCGCGGCGACACCCACAGCGGCGTGTCGGTTTCTTCCGCGGCGATGCGCAGGTCTTCCGGGCAGGGTTGGTCTTTGCTGATGACCAGCGCCAGCGGGCGGAACTGGATGATCTTTTCGATGGTTTCCCAGCGCAGGCGCGAATCCAGGCCGTCGAGCCAGGTCAGCTCTTCGGTGCCCAGGATCTGCACTTTGTTCGGATAGATCGCGTTGAGGTAACCGGCGAGCGAGGGGCGGCGGGCGACGGTGTTGACCGCCTCGACCAATCGGCCTTCGCCGCGTTGACCGGCCAGCCAGCGCAAGGCGAGGCGCTCGCGCTGTTGTTCGAACAGTTCGCCTGCACGGATGCTTTTGCTCATGGACGCGAAGTCTACGGGATTCGGGTTACGCGAGCCTGATTGCCCCCTTTTAAAAAGGGGGCGGCGACTGCGGAGCGGGCTCGGGGGATTTGCGCGGGAGTAGAGCAAAAGCAAATCCCCCCTGGCCCCCCCTTTTTCAAAGGGGGGAACGCTTCGGGGAGGTGTGGTCGGAGCTCGGGCCGCGCTGCGGCGGCAATATTCGGGTTGCGCGGGTCTGATGGTTTCTGTTGCCCCCTTTGGAAAAGGGGGCGGCGACCGCGGAGCGGGCGCGGGGGATTTGCGCGGGAGTAGAGCAAGAGCGAATCCCCCCTAGCCCCCCTTTTTCAAAGGGGGGAACGCTTTCGGGGAGTTGCGGTGGGAGTTCAGGCCGCGCTGCGGCGGCAGTGGTCCAGCAGGCGGTAGCTCAGTTCGGCCACCGTCGGCGCCGAGCGCAGGTGTTCGCGGAAGCCGGCGTCGGCGAAGCGTTCGGCCAATTCGGCCAATAGCTGCAAATGTTGCTGGACGTGGTGTTCGGGCACGGCCATCGCCAGCACCAGATCGACCGGGCAACCGTCGGCGGCGCCGAAATCCACCGGTTGGGCCAGACGCAGGAACACCCCGCGGCTGGTTTCGAACAAGGGGCTGCGCCCGTGCGGGATGGCGACGCCGTGGCCGATGGCGGTGCTGGCGAGTTTTTCGCGTTCGCGCAGGCCCGCGTTGAGCGGGCCGGCGATCAGCGGGCTGCCTTCGGACAGCATGCGCGCGGCGGTTTCGAGCACCGCGTTGCGATCTCCGGGTTCTACCAGGATCGCAACGCGCTCCGCGCTCAACAGTTCGTAAAGCGGCATGACGGCGTTGTGGGTGGCTAGCGGTACGTGGCTGGCGCGGAGTTTACGCTAAGCCTCAGCTGAGTTCGCCGCTGCGGGCGAGGCTTTCGCCGCGGTGGTGGTCGACTTGTTTGCTTTTGTGCTTCATCAACAGGCGGTCGAGCTTGTCGGCGAGCAGGTCGATGGCGGCGTACATGTCGATCGCGGCGGCATCGCAGTGCAGGGTGCGGCCGGCGATGAGGATGGTGGCTTCGGCTCGATGGTCGGGCTTGTCGAGGCTGAGCTGGGTTCGCACGTCGAAGGGATGGTCGTAGTGGCGTTGCAGTCGGGCCAGCTTGGTTTCCACGTAATCGCGCAGGGCTGGGGTGACTTCGAGCTGCTGGCCGTGGGTTTCGATACGCATCGGGACCTCCTTCACGTCGCGGATGAATGCGGAACTCGAGGTTCCGTCCGGCCTTGCCGGACCTGGACGGAACCGGATGACGCCCTGGCCGAGGCCAGGGGGTCCAGCATCTCACGATGAGTTTGCGGCGCAAGGGGCGCGCTGGGTCCTTTGGTCTTAATCGCCGCGGAAGCGATTGATTCGGCGGGAATTTTTAGTCGATGTAAAAGTTTTGCAATGTGATTGGCCGCAAACGGCATGAGCGACGGACTAAGCCCCTCTCCCGCTAGCGGCGCCCGAAGGGGTGCAAGGCTGAGAGGGGTTGGGGTGAGGGCGTTCCAGGTTGCGGCGATGTTTGGACTTCGCGCGCCCTCATCCGCCCCTTCGGGGCACCTTCTCACGCTTTGCGGGAGAAGGGCGGGGCTCAGCCCATTCGCACGCGGTCTTGCGACGACGGAATGCTCATCGCCTCGCGGTACTTGGCCACGGTGCGGCGCGCGACCGGCACGCCGGTGGCCTTCAAGGTTTCGGCCAGACGCGCGTCGGACAAGGGCTTGCGCGGGTTCTCGGCTTCGATCAGGCGCCGGATCATCGCCTGGATCGCGGTGCTGGAGGCCTCGCCGCCGGCGCCGGTATCGATGCCGGAGGCGAAGAACGCGCGCAGCGGTACGGTGCCGCGCGGGGTGCGCGCGTATTTGCGCGCGATCGCGCGCGAGACCGTGGATTCGTGCAGGCCGACTTCGTTGGCGACCTCGCGCAGGGTCAGCGGTCGCAATGCGCTGTCGCCGAATTCCAGGAACGCGGCCTGTTGCTTGAGCAGGCAACGCGCCACCTTCAGCAAAGTGTCGCCGCGCGCTTCCAGGCTCTTGAGCAGCCAGCGCGCCTCTTGCAGATGGCCGCGCAGATAACTGGCGTCGCTGGCGCTGGCGTGGCGGATCATGCCTTCGTAGCCGCGATGGATGGAAATGCGCGGGCGCATGGTTTCCGACAAGGCCACGCGCCACAGGCCGCGCTGGCGCCAGATCACCACGTCGGGGGTGACGTAGGTATCGGTGGAGATCGCGCCCATTTGCGCGCCCGGACGCGGGTCGAGCGAGCGCAGCAGTTGCACCGCGACATCCACCTCGGCCGGATCGAGTTTGAGTTCGGCGGCAAGGCCGGTCACGCCGACCCGCGGCAGGCGTTCCAGCGGACCGGCGCAGATCTGCAGCGCCAGCGCCTTGCCCGGCGTGTCTTCGCTCAAGGTGCCCAGTTGCAGGCTCAGGCATTCGCCGAGCGAACGCGCGCCGGTGCCGACCGGATCGAAACGCTGCACCTGATGCAGCACGGTGACGACTTCTTCCTCGCTCACGCTGAGCTCGGGCGCCAGCGATTGGGCGATGGCCTGCAGCGGCTCGCGCAGGTAGCCGTCGTCGTCGATGGCTTCGATCAGGGCCACGCCGATGCTGCGGTCGCGGGTGGACAGCGGGCTCAGGTGCAGTTGCCACAGCAGGTGATCGAGCAGGGTTTCGGCGTCGGCGACTTGCTCGGCGGCGGGCGAGTCTTCGTCGTTGTCGGACGGGCCGACCCGCTCGTACCAGGTCTCGCCGTCGTCCATGGTCCACTCCGGCTCGGGCGTCGGCGCGTCGCTGCCGGGGCCCGGGCCTTCGCCGTGGTCGGCGTTCTCGCTGGAGGACGCCGAGGTCTGCGGCGGACGCGCGTCGTCCTCGCCGCCCGGCGCGGCCGGCTCGGTCCAGTCCAGCAGCGGGTTGCTTTCCACCGCGCTCGCCAGTTCAGCTTCCAGTTCCACGGCCGACAGTTGCAGCAGACGGATCGCCTGCCGCAATTGCGGCGTCATTACCAGCTGTTGTCCGAGAGAGGCTTGGAGGCGGGGCTTCATGGTTCGATGACTGACGCGACCCTGTAAAGGCAACGACCTGAGATGGCAGGCGGCCGAGTCGTGCATCGCGGGCGTCGTTCGCGCCCGGCAACCGTGAGGTTACAGACGGAACGTTTCACCCAGATAGACGCGACGGACATCGGGATTGGCCAGCAGCGCGTCCGGAGCCCCCTGCGCGAGCACGCCGCCGTCGTTCAGGATATACGCACGATCGCAAATGCCCAAGGTTTCACGAACGTTATGGTCGGTGATGAGGACACCGATCCCGCGATTCTTGAGATGGCGCACGATTCGCTGGATCTCGCCGACCGAAATGGGGTCGACACCGGCGAAGGGTTCGTCCAGTAGCATCAGCCGCGGGCGCGTGGCCAGGGCGCGGGCGATTTCCACGCGGCGGCGCTCGCCGCCGGACAGGCTGGCGCCGAGCTGGTCGGCGACGTGGGTGATCTGCAGCTCGTCCATCAGGCTGGCCAGTTCGCGCTCGATGCCGGCGCGATCGAGGTCGTCGCGCAGTTCCAGCACCAGGCGCAGGTTGTCGGCCACGCTGAGCTTGCGGAACACCGAGGGTTCCTGCGGCAGATAACCGACGCCGTACTTGGCCCGCGCGTACATCGGTTCGGCGGTGATGTCCTTGCCGTCGAGCACGATGCTGCCGGCGTCGGCCGGGACCAGGCCGACGATCATGTAGAAGCAAGTGGTCTTGCCGGCGCCGTTGGGGCCGAGCAAGCCGACCACTTCGCCGGCGTCGAGGGTGAGGCCGAAGTCGCGCACGACTTCGCGCTGGCGGTAGGCCTTGCGCAGGCCTTGGGCGACCAGCATCAGCCGCCTCCCTTCTTGGCGGGGGCGGGCTTGGTCGCGGGCTTGGCCGGCGCCGGCTTGGGCGCGGCCGGGGCGGGAGCGGCCGAGGCGTCCTTGTTCTTGGGCTGCAGGCGCATGCTCACGCGGCCGCCGGTGCCGCCGCTTTCGACCTGGCCGGTCTTCATGTTGTAGACGATGCGTTCGCTGGTGATGGTGTCGCCGGCGTTGTCGACGAAGGCGTTGCCGGTGAGGGTCACCATGTCCTTGGGCATGTCGTAATCGACTTTGTTGGCGCGGCCGGTGAACGGCCTGCCGTCGTCGAGTTCCTGCTTGAGGTTCACTTGCGAACCGGTCAGCGTGACGTAGCTGATGTCGCCGTCGGTGCGCTTGATGTCGGCCTTGGCCGAGGTAATCACCAAGGTGCCCTGGACGATCTTGACGTTGCCGGTGAGCGTGCACGGGCCGCTGTCGCTGCCAGCCGAGCAGTTCATTTGATTGGCGTCGGTATCCATGGGCTGATTGCGGTCGGAGCTGCGCGCGTGCGCGCTCATGACCGGCGCCAACAGCAGCGCGATCAGGCACAGGGCCGGAAAATTAGCGGGCTTTCGCTTCATAGCGCGCCTTGACGTTGGATTGGAGGATCACGTTCTTGGTCTCGAGGTCGGCCTCGAGGCCCAGACCGCTCAGTATAGTGCCGGGTTGGACCATGTTGACCGCGACGGCCGAGGTGGCCTTGTTCGCATCCGGGAAGACGTTCAGTTCCTCGGTGGCGATCTTGATCGGTTTGCCTTCGGCGTTGGTGCTGTCGGCATGGACTTGTCCGCGCAGACGCACCTCATCGGCCTCGGCGCTGACCCAGCCGCGCTGCGAGCGCACTTGCCACGGGCCGCCGTTGCCGCCTTCCTTCGGCGGAATCAGGAACAGCGGCGTGGTGATGTCCATGGTCTTGACCGTGGGATCGCGGGTCAGCTTGGGCGCGCGCAGGGTGAAGGACTCCTTGCCCTGCTTGTCGAGCACCACGGCTTCGAAATCGGTGAGCACGTAGTCCGGCCGGGTGCCGGCCTGGGCCGACTGCGGCTTGTCGCGCTGCGACCACAGCGCCCAGCCGCTGAGCGCGGCGGCGGTGAGCAGGATCAGGGTGAACCATCCGCGCCAGCTCATCCCAGCGCTCCGTTCAATACCGCTTCGGCGTGGCCTTGCGCGCCCAGCAGCAGATCGCACAGTTCGCGCGCCGCGCCTTCGCCGCCGCGCGCCACCGTGCGCCAGTGCACGCGTTCGCGCACCCACGGATGGGCGTTGGCCGGCGCCACCGACAGGCCCACGTGCGGCAGGATCCGCAGATCGGCGAGGTCGTCGCCCATGAAGGCGACCTGTTCCAGGGGCAGCCCCAAGCCCTCGGCGATCTGCTTGACGCAAACCAGCTTGTCCTTGATATCGCCGTGCGAATGCGCGCCGAGTTCGGCGGCGCGATGCGCGGCGATGGCGCCGCCGCGCGCGGTCACGAAATGCACTTCGATCCCGACCTTGCGCAGCAAGGCCAGACCTTGGCCGTCCTGCACGTGGAAGCTTTTGTACTCGCGCCCGTCGCTGTCGAAGGTCAGTCGGCCGTCGGTCAGCGTGCCGTCGACATCGAAGCAGGCCAGCCGGATGCGGGCGGCGCGTTCGCGGATCGCGGCGGGATAGTCGTTGAGGTGGCTGTAAGGCATTGAGCGAGGAGTGAGCGCAGAGGAGTGAGGAGTGAGCGGGGCGGTGATGGCGGGGGCGGCGAATTTTTTGCGGAACTGCGAAGCGAGCGGCCGCTCACTCCTCACTCCTGTGCGCTCACTCCTGGCCTTAAACCACTCTGGCCCGCAACAAGTCGTGAATGTTCAAGGCGCCGACCACCCGCCGTTCAGTATCCACGACCAGCAGACCGCTGATCTTGTGCGTCTCCATCAACTGCGCCGCTTCCACCGCCAGCGCGTCGGCGCCGATGGTCTTGGGCGAGCGGGTCATGACCTCGGCGATGCGGGTCGAACGCAGGTCCACGCCCGGATCGTCGAGGGTGCGGCGCAAGTCGCCGTCGGTGTATAGGCCGATCAGGCGTTGCCCGTCGTCGACCACCGCGGTCATGCCCAGGCGCTTATGGCTCATTTCCACCAACGCCTCGCTGACGGTGGCGTCGGCGGAGATCCGCGGCACGTCTTCGCCGGCGTGCATGATGTCGGTGATGTGCAGCAGCAGCCGGCGGCCGAGCGCGCCGGCCGGGTGCGAGCGGGCGAAATCGTCGGCGGTGAAGCCGCGCGCTTCCAGCAGCGCCACCGCGAGCGCGTCGCCCATCGCCAAGGACGCGGTGGTGCTGGAGGTCGGCGCCAGATCCAGCGGGCAGGCCTCGGCCGGCACGCTGACGTCCAGGTGCACGTCCGATTCGCGCGCCAGCGTGGACTGCGGCCGCCCGGTCATGCCGATCACCGCGTTGCCCTGGCGCTTGAGCACCGGCAGCAGCATCAGCACTTCGTCGCTTTCGCCCGAGTACGACAGGGCCAGGACCACGTCGGCGTCGGTGATCATGCCCAGATCGCCGTGCCCGGCTTCGCCCGGATGGACGTAGAACGAGGGCGTGCCGGTGGAGGCCAGGGTCGCGGCGATCTTGCGCGCGATGTGCCCGGATTTGCCCATGCCGGTGCAGACCACCCGGCCCTTGGCGGCCAGAATCAGCTTGCAGGCCGCGGTGAAATCGCCGTCGATGCGCGCGGCCACCGCCGCCAGCGCCTGCGACTCGATCTCGAACACGCGCCGGCCGCTCTCGGCCAGGCCGCTGTCGCTGGCGTGCGCGGGCAACAGGCGGGTGTCGGACAGGTTGGAGCCGGGAGCGGAGGCAGGTGGGGTCATGAGGGGGCCGGTCCTGGGAATTGCTGATTCAGTGTGTTTCAAGGGGGCGCCGTTTCGGACCGAGGGGCTTTCGGCTAGGCTAATCCGCTAATTCTAAGCGGTTCGTCCGCCCAGCGCCGTCCCGGCCGGCCGATCCGGGCCTGCCGGTCCGTCCTTCGGCCGGGTTCGATGCAGCCCGGCCCCACCGGCCCCCGACCCGCGCAGCGCCACCGCGCCGGCGCAGGCACCGCTTTCCCTACCCACGGTCCGGACCTCCGGGCCGGCCCATTGCAGAGGCTTTGAGTGAACGCCGAAACCATCCGTACCCTGATCGAACAAGGCCTGCCCGGCGCGCAAGCGCAGGTGCGCGGCGACGACGGCGTCCATTTCGAAGCCACCGTGGTGGCCGAGGCCTTCCGCGGCAAGCTGCCGCTGGCCCGCCACCGCCTGGTCTACGCGACCCTGGGCGAGCGCATGGGCGGGGAGATCCATGCCTTGGCGCTGAAGACGATGACGCCGGAAGAAGCGGGCAATCGGGAGTAGGGACTGGGGAACGGGAGGGCGGCCTGCGTCTTCCGACTTCACCTAGACCTCATTCAGCGCGGTCCGTCAGCTTTTACCATTCGCGATTCTCCATTTTCCGATTACCGGCGCACACACATGCAAAAAATCGTGGTCGAAGGCGGCCAGCCGCTCAACGGCGAAGTCCAGATTTCCGGCGCCAAGAACGCCGTCCTGCCGATCCTGTGCGCGACCTTGCTGGCCGACGCGCCGGTAACGATCCGCAACGTGCCGCGTCTGCACGACGTGCTGACCACCGCCAAGCTGCTCGGCGAGCTGGGCGCCGGAGTGACCAGCGAGGGCGCGACGATCACGGTCGATCCGACCACGGTCAACAGCCACGTGGCCCCGTACGAGTTGGTCAAGACCATGCGCGCCTCGGTGCTGGTGCTGGGCCCGTTGCTGGCCAAGTACGGCCAGGCCGAAGTCTCGCTGCCGGGCGGTTGCGCGATCGGTTCGCGGCCGGTGGATCAGCACATCAAGGGGCTGCAGGCGCTGGGCGCGGAGATCACGGTCGAGAACGGCTACATCAAGGCCCAGCGCAAGGGCCGGCTGAAGGGCGCGCGCTTCGTGTTCGACGTGGTCAGCGTGACCGGCACCGAGAACGTGTTGATGGCCGCGGCCCTGGCCGAAGGCACCAGCGTGATCGAGAACGCGGCGATGGAGCCGGAGGTGGTCGATCTGGCCGATTGCCTCAACGCGCTCGGCGCCAACATCGAGAACGCCGGCAGCGGCCGGATCGTGGTCCACGGCGTGGAGCGTCTGCACGGCGGCAGCCACGACGTGCTGCCCGACCGCATCGAAACCGGCACCTTCCTGGTCGCCGCGGCGATGACCGGCGGCCGCGTGGTCACCACCCGCAGCCGCGCCGACACGCTGGATTCGGTGCTGGACAAATTGCGCGACGCCGGCGCGACGATCGAAGTCGACGGCGACCGCATCACCCTGGACATGGGCGGGCGCCGCGCGCGTTCGGTGGATCTGGTGACCGCGCCGTACCCGGCGTTTCCGACCGACATGCAGGCGCAGTTCATGGCGCTCAACTGCATCGCCGAAGGCGCGGGCGTGATCAACGAGACGATCTTCGAAAACCGCTTCATGCACGTCAACGAACTGCTGCGCCTGGGCGCGGACATCCGCGTCGACGGCCACACCGCGGTGATCCGCGGCGTGCCCAAGCTCAGCGGCGCGCCGGTGATGGCGACCGATCTGCGCGCGTCGGCGTCGTTGATCCTGGCTGGGTTGGTGGCGCAGGGCGAGACTACGATCGACCGTATTTATCACCTGGACCGCGGCTACGAGAACATCGAGCAGAAATTGTCGGCGTTGGGGGCGAAGATTCGGCGGGTTGGTTGATTAGCACTGTCGACGCGGCCCGCTTGCCGCGACCTATTCCCTCTCCCGCTTGCGGGAGAGGGCTAGGGTGAGGGGGTGAGCGCTGACAAGCGCGAATGCTTTTGCTCTTCTTTGGCTGCCGGAGCGCCCTCACCCCAACCCGCCCCGGCCCAAACGCATAGCGTTTGGGCGTTCGCGGACGCGCGAGCCAATGGCTCGCAAGCAGCGTCCACTCACCCCGCAAGCGGGAGAGGGGGCAATAAAAAAGCCCCGCATTCGCGGGGCTTTTTGTTGGATCTTCGAAGCAGTCGGCAACGCGCCTCAACGCACCGCCTGCACCCGCAAATCGATCGCATCGCTACCGTTCTCGCGCTGCAAAATCCGCACCGGCACCGGCACGTTCGGCACCACCCACGCGATGGTTTCCTTGTCGCCGTTCTTGCTCGAGACCTTGGTCGCCTGCTGCGACTTGCCGCCGACGGTGATCGCTTCCTTGCCGACCACGCTGTAGGTCAGTTCCTTGACCCGGCCGCTTTCGACCATGCGGTAGCTCATCGGCTTGCCCGCGCCGGCGTCGCGCACCAGCGCCAGATTGACCAGCAACGCGTCCAGATCGCCGCTTTGCAGCTTGATCGGCCCGGCCCGGTCGGGCTTGATGTCGCCGGTCCAGGTCGCTTCGCCGCGCGACCAATCGTAATTGGCGGCGATGTTCTTCTTCTTGGCGAACACCTTGCTCGAATCGCTGCCGCTGAGCGGACGCAGCTTGCCGCCGGCCTCATCGAAGGTGGTGGTCTGGCGCAGCTCGGCCAGCGGGCTGGTGATCGACAGTTCGTACTTCCAGCGGCCGCCGTCGGCCTGGGCCACGGTCATGCGGCCGGCGCCTTGCATGCCCATGTAGCTGGCCGAGTAGTCGGCGCTGAACGGCTTGACCGCCAACGCCGGCGCGCTCACCGCGGCCAGGGCGACGGCCACGGCCGCGAGACGGAGCTTGGGGGAGGGCAATTTGGGGGAGAGCTGGGTCGTCATTGTTCGTTGACTCCTTTGTATTCGACCAGACGCAAATCGTAAGTGTCCTGGCCATCTTCGCGCTGCAGGATGCGCACCGGGGTGGGAACGCCGTCGACCACCCAGATCGAGGTTTCCTCGTTGCCGCTCTGCACGCGGTTGACGCGCATCGCGTTGAAACTCATGTCGTCGACCTTGACGCCTTCCAGCTCCTGGGCCACCAGGTATTGATGGGGGCGCAGGCGCCCGGAATCCACGAACCGGTAGTTCAGGGTCTTGCCGGGCTGGGCGTCGCGGACCACCGCCAGGTTGATCAGCAGGCCGCTCATGTCGCCGTCTTCCAGCGCGATGGGTTTGCGCCGGTGTTCCTTGATGTCGCCGCTCCATTGCGCGGTGCGCTTGGTCCAGTCGTAGCTGCCGTCGATCGTGCGCTTGGAGAACAACAGCTTACGCACCATGGTCTGGCTCAGCGGCCGATACGTGTCGCCGACCAGATCGAACAGCGTGCTTTGCTTGGCCGCCGCGCCGGTCAGGCCCATCATGCCGTGCTCGGCGCGGATGTCGAGGTCGATGCGCCAGTGGCCGCCTTCGGGCTTGACCTGCATGGTCGCGTCGCCCAGCGCCTTGCCGCCGTTGAACACCTGGTAATTGGCCACGAACGGCTCCAGCGCGAGCGCGCTGCCGGGAGCGGCCGCGCCGATCAGCGTGGCCAGAAGCAGGGGCAGGAGGGACTTCATGACGGGCGGGGCGAGTCCTGGAGCGCGGTGCGCAAGGGAGAAGCGTGGCGGGCCGGCGGGACGTCCGCGGCCGCCGTGGCGATCAGGCCGGGGCACCGCTGGCGGGGTCGGTCAATCGGCCGGCGAAATCTAAACGCAGCGGCGTAAATAGCGGATGACCGTCCAGGACGACGGTTGCGCCGTGTTCAGCCAGTCGGCCCGAGGTCGCCAATCTCATGACCGCGAGCAACAACGGATGCTCCACGCCCAGGACCCGCTCGGCCAGCGTATCGGGCGTGTCGCCGGGTTCGATCGCGACCACGGCCTGGCCGATCACCCCGCCCGCGTCGAGCTCGGGGATGACGAAGTGCACGCTGGCGCCGTGCTCGCGTTCGCCTTCCTCGATCGCCCGCGCGTGGGTGCGCAGGCCGCGGAACTTGGGCAACAGCGAGGGGTGGATGTTGATGGTGCGGCCGCGGAAACGTTCGACGAAGGCGTCGCCGAGAATGCGCAGATAGCCGGCGCACATCACCCAGTCCGGGCGCGCGGCGGCGACCGCGTCGGCCAGTTCGGCGTCGAAGGCTTCGCGGCTGGGATAGGCCTTGGCGTTGGCCGACCAGCGCAGCTCGGCCGGCACCCGCTGCAATGCGGCGGCGGCGGGTTTGTCGGAGAACACGCCGACGATTTCGCCGGCCAGCGTGCCCGCGGCGATCGCGTCGAGGACGGCCTGCAGATTGCTGCCGCGGCCCGATGCGAGGACGGCGATGCGGGGGAGCGGCTGGGGCATTGCGGCCGGGGGCGGTGGGAGCGGAGCGGCATTTTAGGCGATTACGGGGCGGCCCTCACCCCAACTCTCTCAGCCTTGCACACCCTTCGGGCGCCGCAAGCGGGAGAGGGGCTCCAGATCGCTGCGTTTGGCTCCCTCTCCCGCTTCGCGGGAGAGGGTTGGGGTGAGGGCACGCGAGCCCGCACTCAGAACTTCGCATCCACCGACACGAACCACTGCCGCGGCGCCCCGGTCAGCAAAGTCTGGAACGTCCCCTGCGGATCGCTATCGCGAAAACCATTGCTGCCCAACGTCGCGATATAGCGCTTGTCGAACAGGTTGTAGACGTTCAACCCCACCCGCAGAGATTTGATCTGCCCCACGTCCTTGCGCTGCCAACTCACCCCCGCATCCCACAGCCAGAACGCGTCGGTCCCCGCATCGTTGGTGTAGGTGTAGTAACGCTTGCCGGTGTACTTGCCGCCCAGCCGCAGCTCCACATCGCCGATGCCGTAACTCAGCTCGGTGGCGAACAATTGCTTGGGCGTGTCGACCACCTGCTTGCCGCGCACCTCCACCAGGGTGCCGCTGCTCGAATAGTTCGAGCGGTACTGCGAGCGGTTGTAGGCATAGCTGGTCAACCAGCGGAAGTGTTCGCCCGGCGTCCACACGAACGCGAACTCGCCGCCGACGGTGCGGACCTTGCCGACGTTGGCGAATTGATTCGGACAGCTGACCACGCCCGGGCAGGGCACGATCACCAATTGCCGGTTCTGGAAATCGACGCCGTACCCGGTGGCCGACAGCTGATAATTATCGTCGCCGTAACGCCACCCCATCTCCACGGTCTTGGATTGCTCGGGCTTGGCGCTGGCGCGGCTGAGGTCGAAGGAGGCCTGGGTCAACGACCACGCGCCGTTGACGCCGGGCCGGAACGCGGCCTGATTCTCGGCATAGTTGGCGAACAGATCGCTGCGCTCGTTCAACTGCCAGGCCAGGCCGAGTTGCGGCATGAAGTTGTCGCGCGCGCGCAGGCGGCCGCCGGCGCGGCCGGGGACGACGACGGTGCCGTCGGTGACCACGTCCTGGCCCTTGAAGCCGGCGTTGACGGTCAGGCGCTCATCGAACATACGCAGGGTGTCTTGCAGAAACCACTGCCGGGTGCGGGTATCGAAGCGCTGGCGGAACAGACGCTGGGCGAATTCGCCAGGGTCGAAGAAGCGTTGATCGTCGATCGGGCCGGCGATGTTGACGAAACTGCGGCCAGCGCCGTGCACGCTGTCCTCGAACCAGAACCCGCCTTCCAGGGTGTGCTGCTCCAGCGTGTACGCCAGGCGCGCGTTCAAGCCGCTGCGTTCGATGTCGTAACTGGTGATGCGCAGCGCCATCGGAATCGTCGGCGAGCTGATGTGCGGGGTGAACCAGTGGCCCTGGCCTTCGTTGCGGTGGTAGTAGGCGGTGGCGTCCAGACGCAGCCGGTCGCTGAGGTCGAACTCGCCGGTCAGGCTGGCCAGATCGTCGTTGCGCAGACCGCGGGCGAGGTAATACGCATCGTCCTTGTTGGTCGCGCAGCCGCTGAACCGGCCGTTGGCGGCGGCGAGCGCGCGTTGCCAGTCGGGCGCGTAGTTGTCCCACGACAGGCCGCAGCGGCGGATCAGGTCGAGCGAGAGATCCGGATCGTCGGTCTCGTTGCGGCGCGACGTCGACAGCCACGCCGAGACCCGGCCGCGATCCCACTGATACACCGCCTTGCCGTTGAACTGTTGCTGCTCCTGCACGCCCGCGCCTTTCCAGCGATCGGCTTCGCTGCGCATGCCCGAGACATAGGCGCTGAAGCCGGCGCGGTCGCCGGTGTCCACGCGCACGAAGCTGCGCAGGGTCGCGTTGTCGCCGAAGGCGACGCTGGCGCGCGCGCCGAATTCGCTTTCCGGATCGGAAGAGTGCAGCAGCAGCGCGCCGCCCAGATTGCTGGTCGACGGGATGCGCAGCGCGCCGGCGCCTTGCGCCAGTTCGAGCTCGGCGATGTTTTCCGGCAGGATCGCGCGATTGGGCGACAAGCCGTTGTTGTTGGCGTAGCTGTTGTCGCCGAGCGGAATGTCGTCGAGCGAGTAACCCAACTGATTCTGGGCGAAGCCGCGGATGGCGATGCGGTTGGACCACTCGTAGCTGCCCCACGGATCGGACGATACGAAGTGCACGCCGGGCAGTTTCTCCAGCACCTTGACCGGATTGGTGCCCGACGCGGTGGCTTGCAGTTCGACCTTGCCGATGCGCTGGACCTGGCGGGTTTCGCGATGGCCGATCACCGAGATCGTGTCCAGGGTGGCGGCATCGCCCGCGGCGGTGTCCAACGGCGCGCTGGTGGCGGCCAGGGCGTTAGCGGCGGCGTTGTTCACGCCGGCGGCGGATGGAGTTTGCGCGTGGCTGGCCAGGGGCAGCACGGCCAGCAAGGCCAGCGCCAGAGGAGTGCGGGTCGGGGTTTTCATGCGGTTCTCGTGGAATGCGCGCCACGGTCGTGGCGTCTGGCGGCATTACAGCGAGGGGATATGAAGTCCTGGGCGCGGCGCGCGGACTGCGCGGCGTACCTGTCTAGTCGGTCGTGGCCGAAAGCGTCCGTCGGCGTGGTGCCGGCGGAATGCGGCCCGATTCCGCGCCGTTTTCAGGCTTTTGTCGTGCTTGCGTTGCTCAACGCGTCGGTGCGGGCGCGCCCGGCGCAGGCGGGTCCGGCTGGGGCGGCGATGGCTGCTGCGTCT
Organism: Pseudomonas sp. CGJS7; assembly: GCF_036961695.1. NCBI lineage: Bacteria > Pseudomonadati > Pseudomonadota > Gammaproteobacteria > Pseudomonadales > Pseudomonadaceae > Pseudomonas > Pseudomonas sp. CGJS7. The sequence goes on from NZ_JBAMDI010000026.1 coordinate 90,469, forward strand.
GGATTTGGGCATCTCGCATTGCTTGAATCTGTTGATAGCGCTCCTGCGCCGGCAAGGTCAATGCGTCGGATATCGGCGTCTGCGCGAAGTTGGCGGCCGGATCGGGCGAGGCCGTGGCGCCGACGCGGTAGACGAACAGCAATTCGCCCGCCGCGTGCGTCGGCGTGGCGTTGTTCGATGCGATCCGCACGTCGTCGTCGGGCTTGAAATTCATCCGCACCGCCATCGATAAAGCGCTCGCGCTCAAGCGTTCGCTGCCCTCGTCCCAGGGCTTGCCGATCTGCTTGTCGAGCCCACGGACGCCTTCGCGGATCTTTTCCAGCAAGACGCGATCGGCGTGGCTGGGCTCGGCCGGCACGGACGGGCCGTCGTAATGGACGGGCGGCGCCTGTGGACTGAGTTTCGGCGCGACGTACCGGGCGTAGTCGGACAAGTATGCGTCGCGATGGGTCAGCCGGCCGTCGGCATTCTGATCGCGCAGCGAGCTGCCCAAGGTGTAAGGCCGCTCGGGTACCTGAGCGGCGATGCGCTCGACCACCGCTTTGTCTTCGATCTCGCCGCTGCGCCATTGCTTGTAGCTCACCGCAAGCTCCAATCCGCTGAGGTAGCCGATGGAGTTGAACGGCAGGCCCATCTGGGCGAAGTCGGGATGCTTTTCCAGGTCCTTGAAGATCGGGAAGGCGTTGAAGATCGCCTGGGCTTCCAGCTCGGAGCGGTACTGGACGTACTCGTTCGCGGTCTTGCCGGTGAAGGGCGTGACGCCGGTGTTGTAGCGGTCGTGGCCGATTTCGTGGGCCAGGGTGCCGAAGGCGTGGAGTTGGGGGTAGAGCGGGGCATCGTCCTTTTGCAATTGATGCCATTGCTCTTGGTTCAAGTAAATCCTTGGCGGTGTAGATGCATGGTAGTACGGGAGATCGACATTGCTGCCTGTTTCGAACTTACCGCCCTGCTTGAAGAACTGATCGAAGTCGGCAACGGCATTCGGCGACGCCTCGATCCATTGGCGCATGCGAGATGGCATGAGTTGGAACTCAGCCGCGCTTCTGAGCGACTTGACTTCATTTGCCAGTGAGTCGTCGGCCATGGCTCTATCTTGGCGAAGGGCTGATGTGTATGTCGGTTACGCACCGCCGATCATTGGACGTTGTTTCGAAACGCACGGAGAACCCGTTTCGTTCGGCCTGGTACTTGGCGCCGCGATCTGCGCCGTGTTGATCGATGACGGTTGGTTCGATTGTGGCCCCGGTGATGCTGATGGCGCGCTCGACCGGAAGGCAGGGCTTATCGGCAACGCCGATATCGATACTGTTCGAGCGTTGGCGAATCCACGCGAAACTCAAAATGTGGCCATCGGACAAATGAGCCGGGCCTTTCCCGTATAGTTGAGGTCCTTGAAGCGGTTCCATCGTGAAGATTCGTTGCAGGGACGCGGTTACGCGCTTAGTCCCTTGTGGCTCATCCAATGGCCAGAGCAGCAGATTTTCCAGCGTGATCGAATCCTGTGCCGCAGAGGCGGCTGACGACTGCTTGCGCGACAAAGCCTTGTCAGGCGCTTGTGCACAGGCGCATACAGAAAGCGCACTCAATGCGGCTATACAGAAAATTGCATACCGAGTGCTCATTGTCGCTCCGCGCCCTTGGCTATTCACGGAGGTTGCCGCAAGTTTCGCGCAGCGACAAGCCGAACACGTTACTGCGCGGGTAAGTGACGCAAAAAAGAGCGCAGTCGTCCGTCTTTTCTGCCGAAGAAGTGGATCAGTACCGCCGCTCCCCACCCACCCAAACCGCCTCGATCTGCGGCAACCCGCGCGCCACCCGCACCCGCAGCAAATCCGCGCGCAAACCTATCGCGATCTCGCCGCGATCGCGATAGCCGATCGCCAGCGCCGGCGTGCGCGTCACCATCGCCACCGCGCGCGCCAGGCCGATCGATTCCCACGCGCCGAGTTGGAACGCCGCCAGCAACAAGCTGCCGGGCACGTAATCCGAAGACAGCGCATCCAAGGCCCCGGCGCGGGCCAGATCGGCGGCGGCGACGTTGCCGCTGTGCGAGCCGCCGCGGACCAGGTTCGGCGCGCCGGCCAGCACTTGCAGGCCGGCGGCGCGCGCGGCGATCGCGGTGGCCAGATTGACCGGAAATTCGGCGATGCGCGCGCCGGCCTCGACGGCTTCGGCGATGTGGCTCAGATCCGAATCGTCGTGACTGGCCAACGGCAGCCCCAGTTCGCGCGCCATCGCGATCACCACGCCGCGATGGGTATCGGCATGGCGTCTTTGCAACTGCCGCAGATGCTCGATCCGCGCCTGGAAGCCGTGGTCGTCGCGGGCGTTGCCGTGTCGCGCGCTGTAGGCGCGGTAACGATCCAGATCGTGGAATTGGCGCTGGCCTGGGGTGTGGTCCATCAGCGACAGCAAGCGCAGGCCGGGGGTGTCCAGCAACGGCCGCAAACGATCGGGCAGATCCGGACACGGCAGTTCGCAGCGCAGGTGCACGGCGTGGTCGATGCGCAGGCCGCCGTCTTCGCGCGCATCCGCCAACGCGTCCAGCACCGGACGCGGATCGACCGCTTCCTCCGCGTCTTCCTCGCCGACCGAAATCGCGTTGAGCGCGGTGGTGATGCCGGCGGCCAGCAATTGCGCATCGTGCGCGCGCAACGCGGCCGCCGCCGGCCAATGCGCGCCGGGGCGCGGCAGCAGGTGTTTTTCCAGATTGTCGGTATGCAGCTCGACCAGACCGGGCAACACATAGTCGCCGGCGCAATCGATCGCCGCGGGCGAGTTCACACGGCCTGTGCCGATATCGCGGATGACGCCGTCGGCGATGGCGACATGGCCGGCGATCACTTCGCCGGGCAGGATCAAACGGGCGTTGTCGAGCAGGATGGGATTCATCGTCCAGTGCGCGCGGGCAGCGGTAAGGCGGGTTCTGTCATGGCCATGCAATGCCGGCGGGTTCTCATGGCGGCTGATGCGGAGCCCGACCTGTCTAGTCAAGCAAGCGCAGATGGAGGTTGTGTGACACCGACCCAGACCGCCGCCGCCGATGATGCGGCCGCTCCGACCTCCACCGCTGCGTTGGCGTCGGCCGAAGCCGCGCAACGCGACGCCGCGCTGCCGTTGTGGCAACAGATCGAGAACGCGCTGCTCAAGGACATCCGCTCCGGCGCGCTGAGCGAGGGCGACAAGCTGCCTTCGGCGTTCGATCTGGCCAAACGCTTCGGCGTCAACCGCCACACCGTGCGGCGCGCGATCGAAGCCTTGGAAGAGCGCGGGGTGTTGCGTACCGAAACCGGCCGCGGCAGCTTCGTCCAGGAACATCCGTATCACTATCCCATCGGCCGGCGCACGCGCTTCGGCAAGGCGATGCACGATCTCAACGTGGAAAGCCGCTACCGCCTGATCGAGGCCGGCGTGCAGACGCCGACGCGCCTGGTCGCGCGCTCGCTGGGGCTGATTTCCGGCGAACGCGCGCATCGGGTGGTGTATTCCAGCGAAGTCGAAGGCCGCACCGTCGATCACAGCGAGGCCTGGTTCCCGGCCTCGCGCTTCCCGGGCCTGGACCGGGTGTTCGCCGAACAATTATCGGTGACCCGCACCCTGGCCGAATTCGGCGTACGCGACTACCTGCGCAAACACACCTCGGTGATGGCGCGCTTGCCGGGCGCCGAAGTCGCGCGGGTGCTCGGCCAATCCACCCGCCGGCCGGTGCTGTGCGTGCATTCGCTCAACGTCGATCCGCAGGGCGTACCGGTGCAATTCGGGGTGACCTCGTTCGCCGGCGACTGGGTGCAGCTGATGGTGATGACCGAACCGTGACATGAGCTTGCCAAGTCCTGGCGGCTATGCGGTTTGAGTCATGCCAGGCGTCGTCGACGCGGACTAGCCTGCCGGCTCCTTTCATCGCTGGAGCGGGTCATGTCGCGTCGCAGATCGCATCGTTCGGGTATCGCGTTGTCTGTAGTTCTGGCCTTGGCCTGTACGGCCGCGTCGGCGAAGACGCCGAAGGTGTTGTTTATCGGCACCGACGGTTTCCGCGGCGATGTGTACGGCAGCGTCGCCACGCCGAATCTGGATGCGCTGGTCGCCGACGGTTATCTCGGCCGCGAAGGCCTGACCGCCGACACCGCGATCAGCGGCACCGGTTGGTCGTCGTTGTTCACCGGGGTCGAGCGCGACAAGCACGGCGTGTACGACAACACCTTCAACGGCAAGAACTACGCCGCCTGGCCCGACGTGCTGAGCCGGATCGAAGCGGTGGCGCCGGCCAAGCGCACCGCGGCGGCGTTGTCGTGGGCGCCGCTGGCGACCCAGATTCCGTGGAAGGCCGATAGCGTCTACAACGCTGGCAGCGACGCCAATGTGTTGAGCAAGGCGCTGGAATGGTTGGGCGAAGCGACCGGCCCGGACGTGCTGCTGCTGGACTTCAACCAGCCCGATGAGGCCGGCCACGCCGGCAGCTATTTCAATCGCGACGCCGCCGGTTACACGGCGGCGATCCGCGGCATCGACGACCGCATCGGCAAGCTGATGGCCAAGCTGCGCGCGCGGCCCGGTTATGCCGATGAGGATTGGCTGATCATCGTCGGCACCGATCACGGCGGCTCGGTTCACCACGGCCGCAACACCCCGGAAGACCGCAAGACCTTGATCGCGTTCAGCGGCGAATCGGTGCCGGATCTGGGCCTGGAGCCGCTGCGTCTGGCGCCGCGGCAGGTCGATGTCGCGCCGAGCATCCTGGCCCATCTGGGGCTGGCGATTCCGGCCGGACTCGACGGCCGGCCGATGCACAAACCCCAGCGCGAAGCCGCGCCCGCGTTCGGCGCCAATCTGCTCGCCAATGCCGATGCCGAGTACTCGCGCGGCCGCATCGATCGCGGTTACGACAGCGACGTGCCGGGTTGGCGCAAGGGCAACGGCGGCCAGGCGGTGAGCTACGCGCAATACACCTGGTTGCCGGCGCGCCCGAGCGGCGGTGGCGAGAACCTGTTCATCGGCCGCGACACCTCGCGCAGCAACAGCTTGAGTCAGCGGGTGGACCTGCGCGGCCTGAACCTGCGCGACGGCGCGGCGACGTTCAAGCTCAGCGCCGATCTCGGCGCCTCCAGCGGACACCGCGCGCGGGTGTTCCTGCGTTTCTACGACTTGCGCGGAATGGCCAGCTTCAGCGCCGCCGGCGTCGGCCACGTGTTCCGCGGCGGCGACTACTACCGCTACGACATCGCCGCCGACCGCGTCGCCAGCGGTTATCCGCAATCCATCGCGCTCAACTGGCCGGGGCTGGAGAAATTCGCCGGCGGCGCCCGCGATATCGACGCGGCGTTCGAAGCCGGCAACGGCAAGGCGTATTTCTTCAAGGACGCGCAGTATCTGCGTTACGACCTGGCCGCGCGCAGCGTCGATCCGGGTTACCCGGCGGCGATTTCCGGCAACTGGCCGGGCCTGGAGAAATTCGCCGGCGGCGCCCGCGATATCGAGGCGGCGTTCTACTTCAGCCGCAGCAAGCTGTACTTCTTCAAGGGCGATCAATACATCCGCTACAACCTGGACAACGACCGCGCCGACCACTACTACCCCGGCAACCTGTCCGACAGCACCTGGCCCGGCAGCGGCTATTGGCCGGCGCATTGGTCGGGCGCGCTCAACTTCGCCAACAGCAAGTCGTATCTGTTCAAGCCCGGCGAATACTTGCGTTACGACCGCACCCTGGACCGCGCCGACGCCGGCTATCCGGCAAGCATCACCGCCGGCAACTGGCCGGGCTTGCAGAACCTGTACGCCGGCACCGCGTTCGAACTGGCGCCGGCTGGCGCCAGCGGCGCGATGCAGCGTTATGAGATCGGCGGCGCGGTGCCGGCCGATGCGCAGTGGGCCGAAGTCGAGATCCGCTTCGAACACGGCAACGCCCAGGGCGATGGGTTCGCCGACAACCTGAGCCTGAGCTTGCAACGCTGAGCGATGCTGTGCGATCGCCGCGCCGGTTCGCGCCGGCGCGGCGCAAGCTGAACGAACGGAGTTCACGCTCGGCGCGTTGCTGGATACAAGTTGTGATTGCGGCCCGCATGAAGTGTGACCACGAACGCGCAGTCGGCGTTGCAGTCCCAGATCGAGGCCGCGCTTCGCTTCCGCTTCGTGCCGGGATCGGCAAAGCTTCCCGCAGGGGAACAGGGAGCGGGATGTGGTCAAAGGCGAGGTCAGGCGTTCGATCGCGGTTGCGGGATTGTTTTTCGCGGCTCTGGCCGCGCCCGCCGCGGCGGGCGTGCCGCAAGCGCAGGCGTGCGCGGCGCCGACCGCGGTGCTGCCCGATCCGGCGCGGTGCCTGCGCGATCATGGGCTCGATGCCGGCGGCGACCGGGCCGGCTCGTTGCAGGCGCTGTACCAGCGCGAAATCGCCCACGTCGATCGACAGCAATTCGCCGAAGCCGGGCGCCTGCTCGACTGCGCCGAAGCGGCGATCGGCGCCGAGCCGACCGCCGCCGCCGCCGAAGAGCTGTACCGCCACCGCGGCGTGCTCGAATTCCGGCGCGAGTGCCCGCTGGAAGCGCTGGGCTGGTTCCGCCGCGCGCTGGCCCAGGGCGAGCGCGGCGGCAACCGGCTGGCCCAGGGCAAGAACTGGAAGAACATCGGCGCTGCGTTGCTGCGGCTGGGCGATTACCGCGGCGCGCTGCAGGCGCAGACCACCAGCCTGGCGCTGCTGCGCGAACTGCCGGGCGGTCAATCCGCGGGCACCCTCAACAACCTCGGCGATCTGTACCGCGACATGGGTGACACCGCCCAGGCCGCGCGTTATTACGGCCAGGCGCGCGAGGTGCATCTGCGCGCCGACCGGAAGGTCGAGGCGGCGCATACCCTGGAAGCCTGGGGCGCGACGCTGCTAGACAGCGGCGATGTCGACGGCGCCGAACGCCTGCTGCTGCAATCGCGCGATGAGCTGGTGCGGGAGAACAACCGCAAATACCTGCAACGCACCTACGCCGAACTGGCCCGCGCCGCGCTGACCCGCGGCGACGTGGCCGCGGCCGCGCGCTGGGTCGACAGCGGCCTGGCCGCGGTGGCGACCGGCGAAGGCGAGATCGTGCCGGCGCCGCTGCAGTTGCAGGCGATCCAGGTCGAACTCAAGCGTGGCCGGGCGCAGGCCGCGCGCGATCGTGCGCTCGCCGCGTTGCGGCCGATGGCCGCGCCCGACAGCGACCGTCCGAAATTGCTGGCGGCGCTGGCGTCCGCGCACGAGGCGCTGGGCGAATGGCCGCAGGCGATGGAGGCCTTGCGCGAATCCGAGCGCGCCGCGCGGGTCTTGCGCGAAGCGCAGTACGACCGCGAAACCAAGTGGCTGCAACTGCGTTTCGAAACCGCCGAACGCGACCGCACCATCGCCGCGCTGGCCGCGCAGAACCGGGTGCGCAGCCTGGCGCTGTGGTTGACCGTGGTCTCGGCGCTGGCCGCGTTGCTGGGCCTGACCGTGTTTTTCCTGCGCCGCCAGCAGCGCGCGCGGGTGAGCGAAGCGGCGCGGCGCGCGCGGCTGGATGAAGAAATCGACTACTACCGCCGCGCCGCCGACGAACTCGGCGTCGACCGCGCGCGCCTGCAGGCCGCGCTGGACAGCCGCGACGACGCGGTGCTGGTGCTCGACGGCGCAGGCCAGGTGCTGGCCGCCAACCGCGCCGCCAGCGAACTGATCCAGCCCGGCGCGGCCGCGCCGGTGGCCGGGCGCGGGTTCGGCGAACTGCTGGCCGGCGAGGACGCGCGCGGCTTCGCCCAGGCGCTGGAACACCTGGAAGAATCCTCGGCGCCGCAGCGGTTGGCGTTCTCCTTCGGCGGCGAACGCCTGCATGCGCAACTGAGCGAAAGCGGGCAGGGCGAGGGGTCGATCGTGCTCGGCCTGCAACGCGCCGGCCACGCGGCGGCGACCGAAGCCGCGTCCGGCGGCGACGTCGAGGCCGGCGAAACGGTCGCGCTCGACGTGGCCCCGGCCGGTCCCGGCGATGAGGCGCTGCGCACCTCGTTCCGACGCGCCCTGGTCGAGCTGATGCTGGCGGTGGTCGAGGCCTGGGAACGCAGCACCGGCCAGGGCCGGCTGGAACTGGCGGAAAAGAGCCGGATCTGGCGCGTCACCGTCGACGACGGCCGCCTGCGCGCGCGGGCGATGGAGCGCTACCTGAGCCTGTCCAAGCTGCCGCGCCAGCCGCGCTGGCGCGACGTGCTGCGCTCGGGCTATTACGTGCTGGCCGAATGCGCGCTCGACGAAGCCATGCGCGGCGAGCTGCAGCACCACGTCGACGCGGTGCTGGCTTACACCCGCCGCAACGCTCTGGTGTGAGCGGCGGCGGGCGCGGACGGCGCCGGCCTTACTTCGAGGCGGGCGCCGGAATGGTGTAGCAGATCACGCACATTCCCTGCAGCACGATGGTGCTGGGGGTGGCGGCCTTGTAGGTGTACTTGAGGTGGTGGTCCGGCGAGAGGTAGCTCGGCGGCGCGGTCACTTCGGCGACCGGAACCGGGCCGCTGGCCTTGCTCGCGTCCTTGGCGCCTTCCTGCAGCTTGGCGCAGTACTCCGCCGACATGATCCTGGCCACGTGCCAGTGGTCGACCTGGCCGCAGGACTTGGTCGAGACCCCGCCGCTGCCGGCGCCGGCCGGGCATGAACCGGGCGGCCGCCGCATCAGCTCGGCGTGGAAGTCGGCGACCTGTTTGGAGGTGAAGGCGAAGCGGCCGACCGGCTTGATCTGCACGCCGTCGAGGTAGCACTGCGGGTTGGACTGGTGGGCCTGGGCGCTGCCGACGGTCAGGGCGGCGGCGAACAACAGCGTCTTGGCGGTGGTGGCGGTGAAGCTCATTGCCTTGAACAGCGGGCGCATCGGTGATTCTCCAGGTTGCATCGCGGGGAGCGCGACGCAGTCAGCCTAGGAGCCGCCCGCCGTGGCGTCCAAGCAAATCGCGGGCACAAACGGGGACGATTTCCGCATTAACTTGCCGCAACTCACGCTCCTTGCGTGATCGCGTTCGCGGCCGCGCCGGTGGCGGCGCGCGCGGCCACCGAAACGTTCCCGTTTCGTCCCGGTTCGATCCCGAATCCTTCCTCGCAATGCGTGCCGCGCCGACGGTAAATGGGTGCGCAGATTTCGTCGCGGTCCATCCCGGAGGGGGCGGAGCGCGGCGACTCAACGGATCGCGCCCCGGGCCGCACCGGGGCGCGATCCGCTGAGACTGGCTAAGGAAGGCCCCGGGTCCGCGGGACTGGACCCGGCAACCTCCGGCGCGTCGCGCCGGAGCGATGGCCATCGGATTTGGCGCGATCGCTTCTTTCGCGGCTCGGGTCGAGCCTCACGGGCGGAAGCCGGCGAATGCGACGCATCGATGGGCACACGGACGTGCAACCCGCCTCGTACCGGCATGGATGTCGGTACGGTCGGTAACGCCGCGCGCCGTGCGCGGCG